>NZ_JBEZJP010000211.1:0-13307 GCF_040653175.1 Actinomadura sp. NPDC048032 | reverse complement strand
AAGTCAAGCGCTTGCCCGGTTGCGATCCTCCGAGGTTTTGGTCGCCACCGGTCCCGAAGGAGACGGCGGCTCCGTCTGGGTTCATGAGATCGACGCCCTCCCGGGGGCAGCCGACCACGGTGATCGGGGCGGTGCGCACGCCGGCCGGTCCGAGCAGGAAGCCGTGGCCGTCCACCTCGACGCCGCGCCCGGTCCGCCGGTGCCGCACCGCGAGCCCCCTGCGCAGCAGGTTCCTCCAGAGCGCCGAGCCGACCCGCCCGTAGTCGGTCTCCCGACCGAAGTTGGAGATCACCAGGTCCGCCTCGACCGTCCGCGCCGGCGCGGGCCCGGACTCCGCCACCCGCAGGGCGCCGGCCTCGGTGGCGGTGATCGAGCGGACGGCGCCGGTCGTGAGGACGACCTGACCGCCCTCCGCCATCGCGGCGTCGACGAACTCGGTGATGTCGGGCACGGCGCCGACGCGCAGTGTGGCCAGCAGGCTCGCGTACCGGTCGAGGAGCGCGCGGAGATCGGCCGAGGGGACCCGGGCGAGGACCTCGGGCAGGTGGGGCTCCCAGGACTTGGCGATGCGCTCGCTCACGACCGCGGGCGGCACGCCGGGGTGCCGCCGGGCGACGTGGGCGCGGGCGCGTTCCCACTCGTCCCTGAAGAGCCGGACGAGCTCGTCGCACCCCTCGTAGCCGTCGGCGTGCAGCCGCGGGGCCGGCAGGTCGAGGACGTGGTGCCGGTGGTCGGAGGGATAGGTGCGCAGCGTCAGCCCGGAACGGGAGATCATGTGGATCTTCCCGGTGTGGCCGTGCCGCAGCAGGAGCGACGCCGAGTCGTACGCGCTCAGCAGCGTGCCGATGATGGCGACCTCGGCGTCCCGCCGCACGCCGAGGATCCGCTCGATGCCCTGCTCGGAGTACGGATGCCGGACGAAGCAGGGGTGGTCCTCGACGCCGGCGGCGAACGGGAGCTCCCGCTCTTCCAGCCCCGTGGCGAGGACGGCGTGGTCGGCCTCGATCGTCAGCGGTTCGGGCCCGGCGCCGGTCCGGGGCGAGGAGCGCCTCTCGACGACGACGCGCACGCGGTCGGCGCCGCCCTCGGTGCGGACCGTCATGTCGACCGCCTCGCCGTCGACTTCGAGCAGCTCCACGCCGTCCGACGCCTCGCGCGCGGCCTCGGCCAGGCGCGTGCTCAGGTAGTCGGCGTAGAGCCTGCGGGGCGCCGGCCCGGACTCGGTGAAGGTGAAGCCGCTCCACCTCGGGGGCCAGCCGGTCCGGTCGGCCTCGGTGTTGGCCCAGTCCACGAAATCGTCGACGTCCTCCCGGAACATCGACATCCGGCCCGCCTGAATATTGAAGACGTGATGCCAGTGGTTGCCCGAAGGATGATAGGCCACGCCCGCACTGCGATATTCGGGCCGCCGCTCTATCAGCACCACTTGTAAAGGTTCCCGGGCGAACTGCATGAGACGTATGGCGGTGGCGGTTCCGGCTAAGCCCGCTCCGACGACGACGACTCTTCGGGTCTCTGGAAAGCCCACGTGGCAACCCCCGCCCGCACCGAACGGCTACAAAGCATTCACTGTTGAGCGTAGCGCATTGTCATCCGCGCTCAATGGTTCGGAGGCCGATCGGGTGGAGCATATTCGTACGGCGGCGCCCCGCTCGGCGCCGGGGCCAATGCGCCGCCGTTCGCGCGCCGGAAAATCGGCTTCCCGTGAATGGCCTCGCCCGTCGAGCAATTCGCTATATGAATTATTAGCGGACGCCCGGACGGTCGAACGGCGGGCGCGGCGTTCGGGAGCCGCGTCACGTGGGCGGGGCCGCGCCGGCCCGCGCCCGTCCGGGTCTCCGGGCGCTACCGGTTTTCCCTGTGGCGGCCGCGCGGCGCTCCAGGCGATCTTTCGCGTCTCAGACGGTGAGGCGGCGCCAGACCTCGTCGAGGGCCAGGTGCAGGGCGCCGGTGAGGACGGTGTCCTCGGCGAGGCCGGAGAACTCCACGGCGGGCGGGGTCAGGGTCAGCTCGGTGAGGTGCCGGTTGATCGCGGTGAGCAGGACGGGCCCGGCGCGGGCGACGCCGCCGCCGATCACGACGGCGTCGGGGTCGAGGACGAGCACGGCGGGCGCGATCGCCTGCGCGAAGGTCGCGGCCACGGCCTCCACGACCCGCTGGGCGGCGGCGTCGCCGGCCGCGGCGGCGGCGAAGACGGAGGCGGCGTCGGGCTCGCCGTGCCGCAGGGCGGACTCGGGGTGGCGGCGGGCGGCGCGGCGGGCCCGCGCGGCGATGGCCTCGGCGCCGATGGTGCGCTCCAGCGGCCCCCGCCCGTCGCCGGTCTCCGGGACGCGTCCGGGCGGGCGGATGAAGCCGATCTCCCCGGCGGCGCCCGAGCCGCGGTGGAGGCGGCCGTCGATCACGACGCCGGCGCCGAGGCGCTCGCCCCACTGCACGGCCAGCAGGGTCCCGCGCTCCCCGGCGACGGCCAGGGCGGCGAGGTTGGCGTCGTTCTCCACCTGGACGGGGCACGGGAAGCGGTCGCGCAGGTGGCCGGCGAGGTCGACCGACGTCCAGCCCGGGACGCTCGGCGCCAGCAGGACGCGTCCGGCACCGGGGTCGACGATGCCCGGGGTGGCGGCCACCACGCCGGCGATCTCGTCCGCGCCGAGGCCGGCCTCGCCCAGAGCGCGCCCTACCACCTCGTCGACGGCGCGCAGGAGGTGGCCGGCCTCGCTCCGCCCCACCGGGCGGCGCACGGCCGCCAGGCGCCGGGCGGCGAGGTCGCTCACCCCCGCGCTGACCGTGTGGGGGCCGACGTCGAGCCCCAGCACGGGCGCGGCGCGTCCCCGCAGCGAGACGCGCACGGCGGGGCGGCCGCCGTGCCGCGAGGCGGCCGCCGGGTCGTGCTGCTGGAGCCAGCCCGCCTCGACCAGGTCGTCCACCGCCTGCCCCACGGTGGGGCGGGTGAGCCCGGTGAGCTCGACGAGTTCGGCGAGGCGCAGCGGATCGGGCGCGCGCCCGCGCACCGCGCGCAGGACGGCGGCGGTGTTGAGGCGGCGCAGCACCGGGGTGCCGACCGCGCGATCCTCTCCCATGCCCCTCCAGAAGATCGCGGACGGACCCTTGACCGAGGGCCCCGGCGCCCTCATGATGAAGGCCGCTCCAGTTTTTCAACGAGCTTAACAAACCTCGCGGTGGAGGTGTCCGCCATGGTCCCGGGCCGACGGAGGGAAGCCGATGGCCGCATGCGGTCGGCCATCGTCATGCTGGCCGCACTGCTCGCGCTCCCGCTGACCGCGGTGGCCCCGGCGGCGGCGCGCGGCGCGGAGCCGGCGGCCCCCGCCACGGGACCCGCCGCCCGCGCGCTGGAGCGGCTCCTCGGCCGGGGCAGGGCCGCCCAGGTCGTGCTGCGGACGCTCCCCAAGGGCTCCGGCCCCGACCGCTTCAGGGTCTCCGCCGAGGACGGTCGCCTGGTCGTCGCGGGCACCACCCCGGCCGTCCAGCTCACCGGGTTCGGCCGCTACCTGCGGGAGGTCGCGCACGCGAACGTCGCGATCGGCGGGACGCAGCTCGACCTGCCCGGGCGGCTGCCCCTGCCCTCCGCGCCGATCGAGGCGGACTCCTCGGTCGCGCACCGGTTCGCGCTCAACGACACCAACGAGGGATACGCCGGCGCGTACCTGAGCTGGGAGGAGTGGGAGCGCCGCATCGACGCGCTCGCGCTGCTCGGCATCAACGAGGTCCTGGTGTACGAGGGGCAGGACGCGGTCTACCAGCGGACGTTCCAGCAGTTCGGCTACAGCGCGGCGGACATGCGCGCCTGGATCCCGCAGCCGGGCCACCAGGCGTGGTGGCTGCTGCAGAACATGTGCTGCACCGACTCGCCGATCTCCCAGCAGCTGATCGACCGGCGCGCGGCGCTCGCGCGGCGCATGGTCGACCGGCTGCGCGAGCTGGGCATGACGCCGGTGCTGCCCGGCTACTACGGCACCGTCCCGACCGACTTCGAGACTCGCAACCCGGGGGCGAACACGGTCCCGCAGGGCACCTGGAACGGCCTGGAGCGCCCCGACTGGCTCGACCCGACCGGGCCCGAGTTCGGCAAGGTCGCGGCGGCCTTCTACAAGGCGCAGACCCAGATGTACGGGGCGAGCACGATGTACAAGATGGACCTGCTGCACGAGGGCGGGCGGGCCGGGTCCGTGCCGGTGCCCGAGGCGTCCCGGGCCGTGCAGGACGCCCTCGAAGCCGCGCATCCCGGCGCGACCTGGGTGATCCTCGGCTGGCAGAACAACCCCCGCGCGGAGACCCTCCAGGCGGTCGACCGCTCGCGGATGTTCATCGTGGACGGCATCACCGAGCAGCCCGGGGTGACCGACCGCGACAAGGACTTCCTCGGCACGCAGTACGCGTTCGGCACCATCTGGAACTTCGGCGGCCACCAGAACTTCGGCGCGGGCCTCACCGTGTGGAACGAGAAGTTCCACGCCTGGCGCGCCAGGCGGGGCACGGCCATGAACGGCATCGCGCTGATGCCCGAGGCCATCGACAACAACCCTGCGGCGGTCGCGTTCTTCGCCGACATGCCGTGGCGGGACGGCCCGGTCGACGTGGACGCATGGTTCGACGAGTACGCCACGGCCCGGTACGGCGCCGCCGACCCGCACGCGCTCGCGGCCTGGCGGATCATCGGCCGGACCGCCTACGCGTGGCCCGCGGGCAAGGACACCCGGCACGTGACCGGCCTGTTCGACGACCAGCCGAGCCTCACCACCACCGGGACGCCGCTCCAGTACGATCCGGGCGAGTTCGAGAAGGCCCTGCGCGAACTGCTCGACGTCGATCCGCGCCTGCGGCGCTCCGGCGCGTACCGCTACGACCTCGTGGACGTCGCCAGGCAGGTGCTGGCGAACCGCGGCCGGCTGCTCCTGCCGAAGATCCGCGCCGCCTACCGGGACGGCGACCGCACCGCGTTCGCGCGGCTCACCGCCCGGTGGACGAGCGAGATCCGCCTCATGGACGACGTCCTCGGCGCCGACCCGCACTTCCTCCTCGGGACCTGGCAGCGCGAGGCGGCCCGGCAGGCGGCGGACCCCCGGGAGGCGCGGACCCTCGACTACAACCTCAAGTCGCTGGTCACGCTGTGGGAGAGCGACAGCCCCGGCCTCCAGGACTACGCGCGCCGCGAGTTCAACGGGCTGGTCGGCGGCTACTACGCCGAGCGCTGGAAGCTGTTCTTCGACGAGCTCGGGCGCGCGATGAGGACCGGCGCCGAGCCGCGGCGGATCGACTGGCGCGCCGTCGCCGAGCGCTGGGCGCGCGCGGGCACCCGCTACGCCGCCGAGCCGCGCGGCGACGCCCACCGGCTGGCGCGGCGGGTGGCCGAGGAACCGGCGGGCGCGCTGGCCCTCGCCGCCGACCGCAAGGGCGTCCGGCCGGGCGGCGCCGTCCGCGTGACCGCGACGTTCACCAACGAGTCGGCGCTCGGCGAGGCCCGCGGGGTGCGCTTCGGGCTGGCCGCGCCCGAGGGGTACAAGATCACGGCGACGTCCGGCCCGGCCGGCGACGTCGCCCCGGGCGCGACCGCCACCGCGACCTGGACGGTGACCGCACCCGCGGACGCGGAGCCCGGCGCCCTCCCGGGCCTGGACGCCACGGTCTCGTGGCGCGCCGCCGGAGGCGACTCCGAGCAGGCGAGCGCGCACTCCCTCCTCATGGTCGGCGGCGGCGCGGTGGGGGAGCCCTACAGGACCTCCGCCTCGACCGCGGCCGAGTTCGCGCGGTCCGGCGACACGGTCGGCATCGCCGCGGGCGGCAAGGACATGTGGGGCGACACCAACGAGTTCGCGACCGTCTACGAGGACGACGGGCTGGCCCCGGGGCACGCGGTCTCCACGAAGGTGACCGAGTTGGACGGGTCGTCCGGCTGGACGCGGGCCGGACTGGTCGCGAGCGACGACCTGGCCCGGACCGGGTCCGCCGGGTACGCCGCCATCGCCGTGACGCCCGCGCACGGGTGCGTCTTCTCCTACGACGCCGACGGCGACGGCCGGCTCGACCACTACACCGAGGTCGGCGGGTTCACCGCGGGCGAGGTCCGCGTGCGGCTGCGCAGGGACGGCGACCGGATGTCCGGATCGTGCAGCTCCGACGGCGTGAACTGGGCCGTGGTCGGCTCCGGCACGGTCCCCGGCTCGGCGGGCGCCCAGGACGTCGGGATGTTCGTCAGCGCGGTGAACGCCCACACGGCGCAGGAGGCGATCGCCCGGTTCGACGGCGGCATCGCCGCCTCGCCCGACACGTCCCGCAACGGGTCGGACGACCCGCTGCAAAGCCTCCGCAAGCCGGTGACGGCGCTGTCCTCCGAGCCCGGCCGGCCGCCGGAGGCCGCCAACGACGGCAGCCGCGCCAACTCGCCCTACTGGGGCGGTCAGATGACCTACGGCGAGACCTGGTGGCGGGTCGACCTCGGCGCCGTCGACGACGTCTCGCGCGTCAACGTCCGCAACTACGTCGACGGGACCCGCTTCTACACCTACCGCCTGGAGGGCAGCCTCGACGGCGACCACTGGTTCACACTCGGCGGGCGCAACGGGCCGCGCCCCGCCGCCGACGCGGGCGACACCATGGCCACCGAGGCCAGGGCCCGCTACATCCGGGTGGTCGGATCCGGCAACACCGCCAACCTCACCTTCCACCTCACGGAGGTGAGCGTCTACGGCGCCCCCGCCGGGTGACGGGCGTTCAGGGTTTGCGCCCGACGCCCCCGACGCTCCAGATCGGCCTGGACGACTCGATGGTCTCGTGCTCGGGACGCCACAGGGGCAGGTAGACGACGCCGGGCTCGATCAGGTCCCAACCGGAGAAGAGCTTCTCCACCTCGGCCCTGGTCCGGATGTTCGAGCGCGGCGTGCCGCGGATCGCGTGGGTCTCCTGCTGGTAGAGGAAGGCGAGCCTGGCGGTGACCTCCGGGCACAGGTCGCTGACCGGATGCGAGATCGCGATGTGGCTGCCCGGCGCCATCAGGTCGCTCAGCCGCCGGACGCTCCCCGCCACCTCCTCGTCGTCGGGGATGGTGTAGAGCACGTGGAAGAACAGCAGCGCCGTCGGCTGGTCGAGGTCGATCAGGCGGCGCAGGTCGGGGTGGCGCGCGATGCCTTCGGCGTCCCGCATGTCGGCCTCGACGACCGCGGTGCGGGGGTCGCCTCCCAGCAGCGCCTGCGCGTGGACGCGCACCACGGGGTCGTTGTCCACGTAGACGACCCGGCAGTCGGGCGCCACCGCCTGAGCGATCTGGTGCACGCTTCCCTGGGTGGGCAGGCCGGTGCCGATGTCGAGGAACTGGCGGACCCCGGCGGCGGCGAGGAACCGGACGACGCGGTCCAGGAACTTGCGCCCTTCGCGGGCCAGGACCGGCAGTTCCGGCGCGAGTTCGATCGCCTGGAGCGCCGCCTGCCGGTCCGCGGCGTAGTTGTCCTTGCCGCCGAGGAAGTAGTCGTGCATCCGGCTCTCGTTGGGCGCCGTCGGATCGAAGGCCAGCGGCTCGTGCCCCGCGGGGAAGGGCATGGCTTCTCCATTCACCTGACATCCGAGCGGTGACGCGCGGCCGCCGCGAGGAATCGCCCAGTATGGCACGCTACTTTCTGGTACGTCCGACGTACCCGAGGTAGGCGCCCCGCGTCGGCGAGCCCGACCGCCCCGCGCGCGGCGAGCGGGTGCCCGGCCGGGACGAGCAGGTCCTGCGGCTCGTCGAGCACGGGCCACTGCGCGAACCGCGCGTCGTCCGGGGCCGGGGTCTGCTCGCTCGGAATGACCACGGCGATGTCGCACCGCCGAGCGAGAAGCAGATGACCGGCGTCCTCGCTCTGGGCGGCGGCGGCTGGAGGGCGCCCTCGCGGCCGCACGGGCGGGTCGCGTACGCCGGACCGAATCGTGATCGGTCGTTCTCGTGGACCGGTCCGGCGGCGCGATCCCAGCCCGTAGAGTGGGGCGCGAAGATGATCAGCGTGGGCGGCCGGCAGGGAGGCACGGTGGCAGGCGAGCGGTTTGGGCCAGGCGGATTCGACCCGAGCGTGCCGAACATCGCTCGCATGTACGACTACTACCTCGGCGGCAAGGACCACTACGAGGCCGACCGCCTCCGCGCCGAGGAGGCCAAGGCCGCCGACCCCACCCTGATCACCCTGATCAAGGAGAACCGGGCGTTCATGGGGCGCGCCGTCCGGTACATGGCCGAGCAGGGCATCGACCAGTTCCTCGACATCGGCACCGGGCTCCCCACCCAGCAGAACGTCCACCAGATCGCCCAGTCGGTGAACCCCGCCGCCCGCGTCGCCTACGTCGACTACGACGGCCAGGTCGTCGCGCACGGGCGGGCGATCCTCGCGGACTCGCCCGGCACCCGGATGGTCCAGGCCGACATCCGCCGCCCCCGCGAGATCCTGGAGCATCCCGAGATCACCCGGCTGCTGGACTTCGGGAAGCCGGTCGCGCTGCTGACGATCGCCACCCTGCACTTCATCCCGGACGAGGACGACCCGCCCGGCGTCATGGCCGAACTGCGCGAGGCGCTCGCCCCCGGCAGCCACATGGCGATCACCCACGCCTCCGCCGACGGCGTGCCCGACATCGTGGCGAAGGTCGTCGAGGTCTACAAGAGGACGAACGCGCCCGGCACCCCGCGCAGCCTGGAGCAGGTGACCGGCCTGTTCGGCGACTTCGAACTGGTGGACCCCGGCCTGGTGTGGGCGCCGCTGTGGCGGCCCGAACGCCCGGTCACCCTGGAGGAGGCCCTGCCGATCTGGTTCTACGCCGGAGTCGGCCGCAAGCCCTGAGGTGTGCGTGCACGACCGCTCCCTGACGAATGCCACCGGGAAGAGGGAAGGCGACATGCGGGCAGTGACGGTCGGAGGGGCACTGGAGGCCGCGGCGACGCGGGACGCGGTGTTCCTTCACGACGGCGACGACACCATCACGTTCTCCGGGTTCGACGAGCTGGTCGACCGTGTCGCGGCGGGCCTGCTGGCCCGCGGCGTCGGGCGCGGCGACCGGATCGGGCTCCTCGGACCCAACACCGCGCAGTGGCTCGCGGTGTTCTTCGGCGCGGCCCGGATCGGCGCCGTGGTCGTCCCGCTCAACGTCCGCTACCGGGAGCGGGAGCTGTCGTACATGCTCGGGCAGAGCGGCGCCCGGCTGGTCGTCGGCGTCGAGGCCGTCCCCGACTTCGACTTCGCCGCGTACTTCGCGTCGTCCGGCATTCCCGCCGTGCACTTCGGCGAGGGCTTCGACGCCCTGGCCTCGACCCCGGCCCCGCCGGCCCTGGCCGCGGCCCGCGCCGCGGTCGGCCCGGGCGACCCGCTGATGATCCTCTACACGTCCGGCACCACGGGCCGTCCCAAGGGCGCCGTCATCACCCACCGCGGCATCCTGGCCTCGGCCTCGGCCCAGGCCGACCACTTCCGGATGACCGGCGAGGACGTCCTGCTCGGCCACCTCCCGTTCAACCACGTCGGCGGCATCACCTGCACCGTCATGGCCGCCCTGGTCAGCGGCGGCTCGGTCGCGCTGCTGCCCGCGTTCTCCCCGGACGCCGCGCTGCGCGCCGTCGACCGCCACCGGGTGACGTTCCTCGGCGCCGTCCCCACGATGTACGTGCTGATGCTCGGCCGCCCCGACTTCGCCGAGCACGACGTCTCGTCCGTCCGGCTGTGCATGGCGGGGGGCTCCAACGTGGAGCCGGCGCTCGCCGACGCGATCCGCCGAGGCTTCCCCGGCGCGCCTCTCTACGGTCTCTACGGGCTGTCCGAATCCTCGGGCGCCTGCGTCCTGTCCCCGACGGACGACGACCCCGAGACCGTCTCCCGGACCCTCGGCGCGATCATCGGCGACTTCGAGGCGCGCGTGACGGCCCCGGACGGGACGGTGCTGCCGCCGGGCGAGACCGGCGAGCTCCAGATCCGCGGCGCCTGCGTCGCCGCCGGCTACTGGGACATGCCGGACGAGACCGCCGAGGTGTTCCTGCCGGACGGCTGGCTCGCCACCGGCGACATGGTCGCCATGGAGCCCGACGGGCACCTGGTCCTGCGCGGGCGCAAGAAGGAGATGTACATCCAGGGCGGCTTCAACGTCTACCCGGTGGAGATCGAGAACGTCCTGACCGCCCACCCGAAGGTCGCGATGGCCGCCGGGATCGGCGTCCCCGACGCGGTCCTCGGCGAGGTCGGCCGCTTCTACGTCGTCCCGCGCCCGGGCGCCGAGCCCCCCACCGCCGACGAGCTGACCGCCTACTGCCGCGACCGCCTGGCCGACTACAAGGTGCCCCGCCAGTTCGTCATCACCGCGGACGTCCCCCTGACCCCCGTAGGCAAGATCCACAAAGCCCTCCTCAAGGACCGCGACGGATCCGTCCCGAGCTGAACCTGGGCGCCGGGGAGGAGCGGCCTCCCCGGCACCCGGGGCTCTAACTGTGCGCGTGGACGTCGAGGATGGCCTGGGCGAGGGTCTCCGAGGCGGGCGCGTTGACGAGCCTCCACTGCGCGGCACAGGGGATGAGCGCCCACCATTCCTTGGTGTGGGTGCCCCACCAGCACAGGACACCGAAGCGGGCGCGGAGGTAGGCGATCGTGTCCGTGTGGGGCGCGCCGGGGTCGGGCGGCGGGATCGGCAGCGCGGTGCCGTCCCGCACCGGACGCCGCGCCCGGGCGGCGAGCGCCGCCGCCACGTAGGGGGTGAGGATCCGGGTGATCCGCTCCGCCGCGCCGGCCGGGTTGGTGTGCGGGGCCAGGTCCTCGCCGGTGCTCGACCGGTACCACCAGGCGTCGGACGCCGATCCGGAGGCGAGCGTGATGCTCTCCCCGAACCCCGGGACGGCCGGGTCGTAGACGCGCAGGAGCGGGAGGGCCCCCTCGTAGCGCGGCACGGCCTTCCAGCCCTCCCGGACGACTTCATGTGCAAGTCGGTCAAGGTGGCTTGTCATAGAGGAAGCCGAGGCCCCGGCGTGCAGATTCTTCGGTTCGATCCACCCCATTACCGGCGCACCCACTTGCGGGGGTCGGGCGTCGGGCGGCAGGCCGCGCGGCTGAGCTCGTTGGTGAGGACCCTGCGAAGCTCTTCGGCGGTGCTGCATATAACGGTCGGGTCAATGCCGGCCTTTGGGTCGTGCAGCGTGGCGACCCAGTCGCCGAGCCTTCCGTCGTAGCGCGTGGCGCGCCAGATTCGGTGGCCTTGGAAGTCCTCGCGGAGTCGGGCTAACGCCTGGTCAGCGGGGTTGACGGGCGTATCCATGATCAGTTCAAGCTTCCGTCGGTGTGGTTGCTCTTCGTTACCGTCCCCAATCTTCCCGTGACCGGGTCGTCTTTTGGAAGAGCGGGGAGCCCGCCAGATGGAAAGCTCTCGGCGCCGTTAGAAAACACTTCGCTTTCGGGTCTCCCGGGTTTCCCGTCCCCGCCGTCCCGCAACGCAGGGGTTCCGCGTACCTCCGGCTGCTTTGACGGTGAACGCCTGTTTGCCGAACCGACTCCATCTTGTTTCCCTCCGTTCCGTGCAATCCGGTGCAACCGGACAATTCTCCGTCGGATGTCGGCGCGTTGGGGATCGCTGGGTGGGGCCGGGATTCGAACGGATCCGCGAAGAACCGTCTCATCCGCTCGTGCGACCGGCTTCCTGCAGCGCCATGAACCAGGGAACGCGAGGTCGCGGAGAAAGTAAGGCGAACGGCCACAAGCGGCCATTCTCGGGTTTCGGAATGGCGCATTACGGTCATTCCCCATTGCGTGAGTGAAACTTGCGCGGCAACTCTTGATGCCACGATCGATGATTATTAACCGGCCGCGAGGATCGGCCTCTCGGTGGAGCGAATGCGCGGCGAATGGCGCGTCGCGTATTGAGTCTTGGTCCGTGCGGCTTCGCGTGCTTGCGTTCGCGGAGGTCTGCCTGGTAGGGGGAGAACCGCGAAAGGCGAATGATCCCCACATGCGAAACCGGTGCGAACTCAGAGCCGAGTGATTGAACGATGTCATTGGGGTCGTTCTGATGCGGCGTCCGCGGAGGTGGGGGGCGATTCACCGGGTAAGAACCATGATGACTGCTGGTCAAGCCCTTCTGAGAGGAGAGATGCGGCGGCCGCTTTCGCCGGCCGGGGGCCGCGGCCGCCCCCCTCCGCCCGTCCGCGCCCCACCGGGCGGGCGGAGGGGGCGCGTTGCATGTTCATGCAGGAGCGTGCATACTTGTGCTCATGTCCAAAGTGCTGACCTCCCTGCCCGTCGGTGAGCGCGTCGGGATCGCCTTCTCCGGTGGCCTCGACACTTCGGTGGCGGTCGCGTGGATGCGCGACAAGGGCGCGGTGCCCTGCGCCTACACCGCCGACATCGGGCAGTACGACGAGCCCGACATCGCCTCCGTGCCCGGCCGCGCGGCCAAGTACGGGGCGGAGGTCGCGCGCCTGGTCGACTGCCGGGCCGCCCTCGTGGAGGAGGGGCTCGCCGCCCTGGCGTGTGGCGCGTTCCACATCCGGTCCGGCGGCCGCAGCTACTTCAACACCACGCCGCTCGGACGAGCCGTGACGGGGACGCTCCTCGTCCGCGCCATGCTGGAGGACGACGTCCAGATCTGGGGCGACGGCTCGACGTTCAAGGGCAACGACATCGAGCGGTTCTACCGCTACGGGCTGCTGGCCAACCCGTCCCTGCTGGTCTACAAGCCCTGGCTCGACGCCGACTTCGTCACCGAGCTCGGCGGCCGCACGGAGATGTCGCAGTGGCTGCTGTCCCGCGGCCTGCCCTACCGGGACAGCACGGAGAAGGCCTACTCCACCGACGCCAACATCTGGGGCGCGACCCACGAGGCCAAGGCGCTGGAGCACCTCGACGCCGGCATCGAGACCGTCGAGCCGATCATGGGCGTGCGGTTCTGGGACCCCGCCGTGGAGATCGCCGCTGAGGACGTCACGATCGGGTTCGAGCAGGGCCGCCCGGTGACGATCAACGGCAAGGAGTTCGGGTCCGCCGTCGACCTGGTGCTGGAGGCCAACGCCATCGGCGGGCGGCACGGTCTCGGGATGTCCGACCAGATCGAGAACCGCGTCATCGAGGCCAAGAGCCGCGGCATCTACGAGGCGCCCGGCATGGCGCTGCTGCACGCGGCCTACGAGCGGCTCGTCAACGCGATCCACAACGAGGACACCCTCGCCACCTACCACAGCGAGGGCCGGCGGCTCGGCCGGCTCATGTACGAGGGGTCTCGGCATCGGCGCGCACCTTGACCAGCACGAGCTCGCGCTTGATGGACGTCGAGGTCCGCGGCGGCCGCGCCATCCTCGCGGGCGGGAC
>NZ_JBEZJP010000210.1:0-13345 GCF_040653175.1 Actinomadura sp. NPDC048032 | reverse complement strand
GGAGTGGGCGAACCGGCCGGGGCCCGCGCGAAGGAGTTGTGGCGATGGCCACAGGGGCGGGAATGGGAATGCGTGGCACACTGGTTGGCAAAGCATGAACGCGTGCTCCGGGGTCGGTGAAATTCCGAACCGGCGGTGACAGTCCGCGACCCGGCCGAAGCCATCGGCCGGTTGACCCGGTGGAACTCCGGGACCGACGGTGAAAGTCCGGATGGGAGGCAGCGCGCGGTACGCCCCTGGCCAGGGGTGTATTCGGACGCACGTACGTCCCCCGGAGCCACTGATCTAGGAGGCCCGGGAGATGTTCACCGGCATCGTCGAGGAGCTCGGCGAGATCGTGGCGATCGACCCCCAGGGGGACTCGGTCGCGCTCGCGGTCCGCGGGCCCCTGGTCGTCCAGGACGCCGTGCACGGCGCGTCGATCGCCGTCAACGGCGTCTGTCTCACCGTGGTCGACGTCAAAGGCGAGGTCTTCACCGCCGACGTCATCAAGGAGACGCTCGACAAGTCCAGCCTGGGCGCGCTGGAACCGGGCTCCAAGGTCAACCTGGAACGCCCCGTGCGGCTGTCGGACCGGCTCGGCGGCCACCTCGTCCAGGGCCACGTCGACGGCGTCGGCGCGATCGTCTCCCGCGAGCCGGGGGAGCGGTGGGACGTGGTGACGGTGTCCCTGCCCGCCGAGCTGAGCCGCTACCTGGTCGACAAGGGCTCGATCACCGTCGACGGGATCAGCCTCACGGTCGTCGAGGCGGGCGCCGACCGGTTCAGCGTGGCGCTCATCCCGACGACGCTCGCGCTGACCACCCTCGGCCACAAGGGGCCCGGCGACCCGGTGAACCTCGAAGTGGACGTCGTCGCCAAGTACGTCGAGCGCATGCTGGGAGACCGGTCATGAGCTGGCTCGGCGCCGGTTTCGAGGTCTTCGGCGAGCACATCCTGTGGACCGACCTCGTCGGCAACGTCCTGTCGCTCGCCGTCGTCTGGCTCGCCATGCGCAAGACCCTCTGGACCTGGCCGGTGCAGATGGTCGGCGCCCTCCTGCTGCTCGCGGCCTCGCTGCACGCGCACGTCCCGGGCAACGCGCTCAAGCAGATCCTCTTCTGCGGGCTCGCCCTCTACGGGTGGCTCATGTGGACCCGCGGACGGCGCGAGGCCGACGGCCTGGTCGTCCGGCAGGCGACGCTCAGGGAGCGGGCCGTGCTGCTCGGCGCGCTCGTGGTCGGCACGGCCGTGGTCGCCCAGCTGTTCGTGCACCTCGACTGGCTGAAGGTCGCCTGGTCGCCGTGGGCGAACGCCTACATCTTCGTCGGCAGCGCGGTCGCGACGTTCGCGCAGAGCCGCGCGCTCGTCGACTTCTGGATCGTCTGGGTGCTGGTCGACCTGGTCGGGGTGCCGCTGGCGCTCAAGTCCGGGCTGTACGTCTCCGGCGCGGTCTACGGGATCTTCTTCGTGATGGTGATGGTCGGGTTCAGGAACTGGCTCCGGGAGTCCCGGGGCGAGCGCAACTCCACGCGGAAGGCGGTGACCGCATGAGCGGCAACGACACGGCGCTGAACGGCACGGGAACCGGGGGCACGGGGATCTTCGACTCCGTCGAGTCGGCGATCGCCGACATCGCGGCGGGCCTGCCCGTCGTGGTCGTCGACGACGAGGACCGCGAGAACGAGGGCGACATCATCTTCGCGGCGTCGAAGGCGACGGCCGAGCTGCTGACGTTCACGATCCGCTACACCAGCGGCGTCATCTGCGTCCCGATGGAGGGCGCCGACCTCGACCGGCTGCAGATCCCGCTGATGACCGCGCAGAACACCGAGCGCATGCGCACCGCGTACACGGTCAGCGTGGACGCTCGGCTCGGCATCTCCACCGGCATCTCCGCCGCCGACCGGGCGCGGACGATCCGCACGCTGTGCGACTCGGCGTCCGAGCCCGGCGACTTCGTCCGCCCCGGCCACATCTTCCCGCTGCGCTACCGCGAGGGCGGCGTCCTGCGCCGGCGCGGCCACACCGAGGCCGCCGTCGACCTCGCCCGGCTCGCCGGGCTCCCCCCGGCCGGCGTCCTCGCCGAGGTGGTCAACGAGGACGGCACCATGGCGCGCCTGCCCGAGCTCCAGGTCTTCGCGAAGGAGCACGGCCTCAGGCTCGTCTCCATCGAGCAGCTCGCCGAGTACCGCAGGCGCACCGAGGCGATGGTGACCCGCGTCGTCGAGACCCGGCTGCCGAACAGGTACGGGATGTGGCGCGCGGTCGGGTTCTCCAGCGCCATCGACGGCGGGGAGCACATCGCGCTCGTGCTGGGCGACCTCGGCGAGGGAGAGGACGTCCTGGTCAGGGTCCACTCCGAGTGCCTCACCGGCGACGTCCTGCACTCCGAGCGCTGCGACTGCGGGACCCAGCTCGACGCCGCCATGGAGCGGATCGCCGGCGAGGGCCGCGGCATCGTGCTCTACCTGCGCGGTCACGAGGGGCGCGGGATCGGCCTGCTCGCCAAGCTCCAGGCGTACGCCCTCCAGGACAACGGCTCCGACACCGTCGACGCCAACCTGGAACTGGGGCTGCCGGCCGACGCGCGCGAGTACTCCAACGCCGGCCACATGCTGCGCGAGCTGGGCGTACGCTCGGTACGGGTGCTCACGAACAACCCGGACAAGCTCAGGGGACTGGGCGGCTTCGGGGTGGACGTGCGGGGGCGGGAGGCCATGCCCGTCATCGTCACCGAGCACAACCGGCGCTACCTGACGGTCAAGCGCGACCGCCTCGGCCACGAGCTTGAGCTCGGGCCCCAGATCGAACCCGGACACCGGAGCGAGGGACTTTCATGAGCGGCGCGGGACGCCCCGAGGACATCACGGTCGACGCGGCCGGGCTCACGCTCGGCATCGTGTGCACCCGCTGGCACGAGCCGGTCACCGACCGGCTGCTGGAGCGGGCGCTCGCCGCGGCGAAGGCGTGCGGCGTGGACGAGCCGGTCGTGGCCCGCGTCGCCGGCGCGCTCGAGCTGCCCGTGATCGCCCAGCAGATGGCCCGCGACCTCGACGCCGTCGTCTGCCTCGGCGCGGTCGTCCGGGGCGCCACCGCCCACTTCGACTACGTGTGCGACTCGGTGACCGCCGGTGTGACCCGCGTCGCGCTGGACGAGTCGACTCCGGTGGGCAACGGGGTGCTCACCTGTGACACCATTGAGCAGGCACTGGAACGCAGCGGGCTGCCGGGCAGCTCCGAGGACAAGGGATGGGAGGCGACTGTGGCCGCACTCGACACGGCACTGACCCTGCGAGGTCTGCGGCATCACGGTCACGCCGGGCACGGCCTGGAGCATCTGGGCTCCTAGGCAGGGGGCGGATCCGGCCACAGGCCGTCCGCGCTCCCGAAACCCGGTGTCCCGTACCCATCCTCATCGAAAGGCTCATCCGTGCTGTCACTCGTTCTGCCCAAGGGATCGCTGGAGAAGGCGACCATGCAGCTGTTCGACGCCGCCGACCTCACCGTCCAGCGCGCCTCGGACCGCGACTACCGCGCCTCCATCGACGACCCGCGCATCGACCGCGTCCGGGTCCTGCGCCCGCAGGAGATCCCGACCTACCTCGAGCAGGGCCTGTTCGACCTCGGCATCACCGGCCGCGACTGGATCACCGAGACCGACGCCGACGTCGTCAGCCTCGGCGAGCTGAAGTACTCCAAGGCGACCTCCAACCCGGTCCGCGTGATCATGGCGGTGCCGGACGGCGCGCCCTGGCAGTCCGTGGCGGACCTGCCGGAGGGCGTGCGGATCTCCACCGAGTTCCCGGCGATGACCAAGCGGTACCTCGACCGGCACGGCGTCAAGGCCACGGTCGTCCCGTCCTACGGCGCGACCGAGGCGAAGGTGCCCGACATCGTCGACGCGATCGTCGACCTCACCGAGACCGGCTCGTCGCTGCGCAAGAACGGCCTGCGCATCCTCGACACGCTCCTGACCAGCTACACCGAGCTGGTCGCGAACCGCGAGGCCTACGAGGACGCCGAGAAGCGCGCCGCGATGGAGGACATCTCCCTGCTGCTGCAGGGCGTGATCCGCGCCCGCGGCAAGGTGCTGCTGAAGCTGAACGTCGCGCACGGCGACCTGCAGAAGGTCCTGGACATCATGCCCGCGATGGCCTCGCCCACGGTCACCTCGCTGGCCGGCGGCGAGTCCAACGCGGTGGAGTCGGTGGTGGCCAAGCGCGGCGTCAACACGCTGATCCCGGCGCTGAAGGCGGCGGGCGCCCACGACATCCTCGAGATCCCCATCGCGAAGATCGTTGACTGACGTCCCGGCCCTGCCGACGGTGTGGCGCCCCCGCACCACCCGGCTCGTCGCCTACACCACGGCGGGCGTGATCGTGCTCGGCATGATCGTGCTCGCCGTGGTGGTGGCGCCGCAGTTCAAGCTGTTCGACCGGATCCTGATGGTCGCCTTCGCCGCGGTGGTCGCCTGGGTGCTGCACATGCTGGCGCGCTGCCGCGTCGGCGCCGACGAGTCCGGCCTGACGGTCGTCAACGCCTTCCGCACCCGCCGCCTCGAATGGCCCGAGGTCGTCGGCGTCTCCATGACCACCGGCGACCCCTGGCCCACGCTCGACCTCGCCGACGGCACCTCCCTGCCCGCCATGGGCATCAACGGGGCCGAGAAGGCCCGCGCCGCCCACCAGCTCACCGAACTCCGCGCCCTCCTCCACACGCGAGGCGAAGCCCCCGACCCCACCTGACGCCCTGGACCGGCCGGGTCACCAGGCGGTGATGGCGGTGATGGTGCCGGCGCCTATGAGGGCCACGGCCCAGAGGCGGTCGAGGTTGAACCAGGCGCGGCGCAGGACGGCCAGGCCGACGATCTCGTAGACGAGGACGGCGATCACGCCGGCGACGGTGAACATCGACAGGGTGTGCACGGCGGTGACGAAGATCCCGGTCGACAGGGCGCTGCCGGAGGACGACGCCAGTCCGTGGTCGTGGCCCGCCGGGGCCGTCCCGGACGAGGTGAGCACGGGCAGCAGCATCAGGCCCGCGCCGTGCACCGACGACATCAGGAACGACCAGCCGGCGAGCTGCCAGAGCGAGATCCGCATCCCGACCCAGCGGAAGTGCCGCCGCGACAGCAGGCGCCACAGGCCGAACCCGACGAGCACGGCCCCGCCGCCGATCGCGACCGCGCGGGTCGCGACGACGGAGCGGGTGAGGGCGACCAGGACGGCGACGGCGCCGACGGAGGCGGCGTGGCCCGCGGCGATGGCCGGGAGCGACTGCAGCACGAGGGACCGGCTGCGCTCCTGGAGTCCGCGGGCCACGGCGAACAGCCATCCCATGGCCGGGTTGAGGCCGTGGAACGCGCCGAGCGCGACGAGTGCGGCGAGCGACCCGTCGTTCACGGGTAGCAGTAGGAGTCCGAGGAGGCGTCGCCGCCCTGGAGACGCGTCTGGTGCGGGCGGCGGCCGCGGAAGTCGTCGCCGCTGGGGAAGAACCGCTCGTCGAACGAGAAGCCGTCCGGGGTGGAGTCGAGCTTGGCCATCCAGGCGCCGACACCGTCGGGATAGAACTGGTCGTCCCACGAGCCGTACAGCGAGTTGGTGACGTAGACGCGCTTTCCGTCGCGGCTGACCTCCACCATCTGCGGCCCGCCCGCCAGGGGGCGACCGGGGTCGGCGGGATGGGGGGTCCGGCCGACGATGCCGCCGATGCGCACCGAGCCCGCCTCGACCGGGTGGAACGGGTCGCTGACGTCGTAGCGCTTCAGCTCGCCGGTGCCCCAGCAGGAGACGTACAGCCACTGGTCGTCCACCGACAGGTCGATGTCCGTCACGAGCGGGGGCACGGCCCCGAACGGCCGGATGACGGGCGGGAGGGCGTCCGGGTCGGCCGGCTCGGCCGGGATCGTGATCACCTTGGTCGCGGCCCACCGGTCGCCGTCGCGGTGCCAGACCCACACCGACGCCGACAGGTCCTCGACGCTGACGACCACGCCCGCGAACCCGTACAGCTTCGTCGGGTCGTGCGCGGGGCGCAGCTCCAGGACCATCTGGTGCTCGTCCCCGAGGTCGACCGTCTGGACGTGCTTGCGCTTGCGCAGGTCGAAGAAGTTCAGCGAGTGCCCGTACTTGCGGCCGAGCAGCAGTTCCCCGACGACACCGTCCTCGATCATGGACGGCGTGCCCCACTCGGACGCGACGAGGACGTCGTGCGCGATGTGCCACCAGGCGTCGTAGGCGAAGTGCTGCGGGCCCCGGTCGACCTCCCAGCGTCCGAGGACCTCGAACGAGGTGTGGTCGAGCAGCGCGATCCCGCCGGGGCCGTCCTCGCCGTTCGCGCCGCCGAGGGCGGTCAGGTAGAGGCCCTCGGGCCCGCAGTGGACGGTGTGCGGGCGCGAGTACCCGGCGCGCTTGGCCAGCTCGTCCGGCTCCAGCGTCTTGACGATCTTCGGGGCGGTCGGGTCGTCCTTGGTGTCGATGACGTACACCCGCGACGACCGGAGCCCGGGGACGATCAGGTACCGCCGCTCGACGTGCGGGTGCGGGGAGCCGGGGCACAGGGCGCTGCTGCACGCGTTCCACCCGAAGTGGTGCAGCTCGTCGCCGAGATAGGGCAGCTCGGTCCACCCCACCACGGAGCCGTAGGAGGCGGAGCCGGGGTCCACGTCGAGCACCGCGATCGCGTCCGGCTTCTCCGCGGCCCGGTCGAACGCCGCGACGTAGGCGAGCTTCTCCGGCGGCGCCGAGGCGGCGTCGCGCGGCGAGGCGTAGAACGTCGGGTCTGGCTTCCACAGTGGCATGGGTGCCCTTTCAGGTGATGGTGACCGGGTGCCGTACGACGGCGCCGAAGAGATAGCCGAGCGTGTTGTAGGGGGCGGTCGCGGGCTGGGCGGTGCCGGTCTCGTCGGTCGCGCGCGCCAGGAGTTCGTGGCGGCCCGGCCGTTCGGGTCGCCACGGCAGCTCCCAGCGGACCCATCCGCGGGGACTCGGGTGGCGGTCCCGCAGGCGGGCGCGGCGCCACGTCCTGCCGCCGTCCACGCTGACCTCGACGTGCCGGATGCGGCCGCCGCCCGACCAGGACCGGCCGCGCAGGACCTGCGGGCGCGCCGGCAGGGACGCCTCCCAGGGCAGCTCGAACGCGGACTTGACGTTCATGCGGGTCAGGGGCGGCGATCCCTCCTCGGGATAGCCGGGCCCGAAGAGCCGGTAGTAGCGGGTGTTCCACGGGGAGAACAGCGGCTCGTCGGCCACCTGGATGTCTCCCAGCCACTTGATGGACGCGATGCCCGTCCACGAGGGCACGACCAGGCGCACCGGGTGGCCGTGGTCGGGCGGCAGAGGAGCGCCGTTCATCTCGTAGGCGAGGAGCGCGTCCTTCATGGCCTTCGCGATCGGCAGGGGGCGCCGCACGCGGCCGAGGTTCTCGCCCTTGTCCACGAACTCAGCGTCCAGCCCGCGCGGCATGATGTCCACGGCCTCAGGGGTGACACCTGCACGACGCAGGACGGTCGCCAGGCGGACGCCGCGCCAGCGGGCCACGCCGACCCCGCCCAGCCGCCACGGGGTCCCCGACACCTCCTGGCCCTGCTGGGAGGTGTAGAACGCGCGGGCGTTGCCGGTGCACTCGATGAACGCGGTGACCTCCTCGGCCGGGAGCCGGAGGAGGTCCTCGTAGGTGAACTCGACGGGGCGGTCCTCGGCGGGGGCGCCGCGCAGGCCGGTTCCCCAGAGCCTCAGCCGCCAGGTGCGCGCGTCGATGAGCGGTGTGGCGACATGGTTGCGGACGAAGAACCGGTCGGTGGGGGTGAGGTACCCCTGCCCGCGCATGGCCTCCCACCGCATCTCGGCGTTCGTGCCCTGCGGGACGAACAGCTCCGGGGGCAGCGGCTTCACGATTCCGGTCGCGGCGTCCGCGGGCCGCGGGCCGAGGGCCGCGGAGAGGCCGGCGGTCAGCCCGGCTCCCGCCGACAGCCGCAGGAGTCCCCTCCGGGAGGGGGATCGGACGCGCTCGTAGGTCGCCTCGTCGGTCAGGTCGTCCCCATGGGGCAGGTCATCGGGATCACCGCTTCGCATGGCTCCGATGCTGCTCAGCCCGCGTCCAAAAGTCAACTTTCCCTACTGCTTTGACAGGTTTTTATCGGCGGGGGAGGTTCCCATAGCGCGGCAAAGCGGGGCGGACGGCCGAGCCGGATCCGTACGGAACCAGATGTGTGACTTGGGTCTCGGGCTGAGTAGCCTGTGATCCGTGGGGGAGGCGGCGCCGATGACCGTGGACCAGGTCGGATCGCCCGCGGAGCTCGCGGGCCTGCTCGACAGGAACGGCTACCTGTGCGACGAGGGGCTCGCCACGGCCTGCTTCCTCGCCCTGCGGATGGGACGGCCCCTGTTCCTGGAGGGGGAGGCGGGCGTCGGCAAGACCGAGCTGGCCAAGACGCTCGCGCGGGGCCTCGGCGCGCCGCTGATCCGGTTGCAGTGCTACGAGGGCCTCGACGCGTCTCAGGCGCTCTACGACTGGGACTTCCCCCGCCAGCTCCTGCACCTGCGCGCGGCGGAGGCCGCGGGCGTCAGCGACGTGTCGCGGCTGGAGGGCGAGCTCTACGACCGGCGGTTCCTGCTGGCGCGGCCGCTGCTCCAGGCGCTGGAGACGTCCCCCAGCGTGCTGCTCGTCGACGAGCTGGACCGCGCCGACGACGAGTTCGAGGCGTTCCTGCTCGAGGTCCTCAGCGACTTCACGATCACCGTCCCCGAGCTCGGCACGATCCGGGCCGAGCGGCCGCCGGTGGTCGTGGTGACGTCCAACCGCACCCGCGAGGTCCACGACGCGCTCAAGCGCCGCTGCCTGTACCACTGGCTGGAGCACCCCTCGTTCGACCGCGAGGTCGCGATCATCAGGCGGCGGCTGCCGGACGCGGCGGAGCGGCTCGCCGGGCAGGTGGCGCGGGCCGCGCAGCGGATGCGCGAGGCCGACCTGCTGAAGCCGCCGGGCGTCGCCGAGTCCCTGGACTGGACGGAGGCGCTCGTGGCCCTCGGCGTCCGCGACCTCGACCCGGGTACGGCGGCGGTGACGCTCGGCGCCGTCCTGAAGTACCGCGAGGACCAGCAGCGCGTGCTCGGCGGCGACGGCGCGGCCGGGCTAGAGGCACTGCTCGACGGGGGGTGACCGTGGACCGGGACGTCACCGAGACGATGGTCGGCTTCGCCAGGACGGTGCGCGCGGCGGGCGGGGCCGCCGATCCCGAGCGGGTCCAGGCGATGCTCGCCGCGCTCGACCATCTCGACGTGCTCGACCCGCACGACGTGTACTGGGCGGGCCGGCTCACCCTGTGCGCCGACCCCGACGACCTCGCGCGCTACGACCGCTGCTTCGCCGCGTACTTCTCGGGCGCGACCGCCCGCCCGGGACGCGGGAGGCCGCCGGTCGTGGTGCGCCGGGTGCCGATGGCGGAGCCGGGCGGGCGCGGCGGCAGGCAGGGGCCGCAGGAGCTGGAGGCGGCCACGGCCAGCGACGTCGAGGTGCTCCGCGACCGCGACGTCGCGCGGCTCGGCGCCGCCGAGCGCGCCGAGGTCGCGCGGCTCATCGCCCTGCTGGACGCGGGCGCCGAACGGCGCAGGTCGCGGCGGTTCGCGCCGACGCCGACCGGGCGGCTCGACCCCGCCCGCACCGTCCGGGAGACGCTGCGGCGCGGCGGCGAGACGTCCCTGCTCCGGCACCGGAGCCACCGCACCCGGCCGCGCCGGGTCGTGCTGATCGTGGACGTCAGCGGGTCGATGAGCCCGTACGCCGACGCGCTGCTGCGGTTCGCGCACGCCGCCGCGCGCTCGGGCGGCCGGGACGTCGAGGTGTTCAGCGCGGGGACGCGCCTCACCCGCCTCACCCGGGAGCTGCGGCACCGCGAGCCGGACGCGGCGATGGCGGCGGCGTCCGCGGCCATCCCGGACTGGAGCGGCGGCACGCGCCTCGGCGAGGAGCTGAAGGAGTTCCTCGACCGGTTCGGGCAGCGGGGGCTGGCGCGCGGCGCCGTCGTGGTGATCGCCTCGGACGGGTGGGAGCGCGGCGACGCCGGGCTGCTCGGCGCGCAGATGGCGCGGCTGCACCGGCTCGCGCACCGGGTGGTGTGGGCGAACCCGCACAAGGCGCGGCCCGGGTACGAGCCGCTGACCGCGGGGATGGCCGCGGCGCTCCCGCACGTCGACGACTTCACCTCCGGGCACAGCCTCGCGGCGCTGGAGGAACTGGCCCGCCTCGTCGCGGGCGCCGGAAAGGGGAGGGCTCATGCGTGACGTGCTCGGCGACATCGCCGGCTGGTACGGGTCCGGGCGGACGTTCGCGCTCGCGACCGTCGTGAACACCTTCCGCAGCGCGCCGCGCCCTCCGGGGGCGGCGATGGCGGTCTCGCCCGACGGGGAGGTCGCGGGCAGCGTGTCCGGCGGCTGCGTCGAGGGCGCGGTGTACGAGCTGGGGCGGACGGTGCTGGAGACCGGTGAACCCGTCGTCCAGCGGTACGGGGTGAGCGACGACGACGCGTTCGCCGTCGGGCTGACCTGCGGCGGGATCCTGGACGTGCTGGTGGAGCCCGTCGGCCCGGACACCTTCCCCGAGTTCGCCGACGTCGCCGCCGCCATCGAGGCGCGCGAGCCGGTCGCGGTCGCCACCGTCGTGGCCGGGCCCGGCCGGATCGGCGCCCGCCGCGTGGTCTGGACCGACCGCGCGTCCGGGTCCCTCGCGCCCGGCGCCCCGCACGCGGCCCGCCTCGACGCGGCGGTGGACGACGACGCGCGCGGCATGCTCGCCCAGGGCCTCACCGGCCAGCGGCACTACGGGCCGGAGGGGGAGCGGCGGCTGGACGACCTCACCGTCTTCGTGCACTCGTTCGCGCCGCCGCCGCGGCTGCTGGTGTTCGGCGCGATCGACTTCGCGGCGGCCGTCGCCCGGATCGGCAAGTTCCTCGGCTACCACGTGACGGTGTGCGACGCGCGGCCGGTGTTCGCGACGCCCAAGCGGTTCCCCGATGCCGACGAGGTCGTGGTGAAGTGGCCGCACAAGTTCCTGGAGGAGACGCGCGACGCCATCGACGGGCGTACGGCGATCTGCGTCCTCACCCACGACCCCAAGTTCGACGTGCCGCTGCTGGAGGTGGCGCTGCGCACCGAGGCCGGCTACGTCGGCGCGATGGGCTCGCGCCGCACCCACGACGACCGGACGGCGCGGCTCCGCGAGGCGGGCCTGACCGGCGCCGAGCTGGCCCGGCTGCGCTCGCCGATCGGCCTGGACCTCGGGGCCCGCACGCCGGAGGAGACGGCCGTGTCGATCGCGGCGGAGCTGGTGCAGCTGCGCTGGGGCGGTTCCGGCCGCCCGCTCACCGACACCAGCGGCCGCATCCACGCCGAGTCGGGCTGACGGCACTACCCTCGCGGGATGATGTTGCGCAGTGAGGAAGCACCGGCCGGCCTGCTGCTCGCGGCGGGGGAGGGCCGCCGCCTCGGCCGTCCCAAGGCGACGCTGGAGCTGGACGGCGAGCGGCTCGTCGACCGGGGCGTCCGCACGCTGCGGGACGGGGGCTGCTCCCCGGTCCTGGTGGTGGCGGGCGCCGCGCAGATCGAGGTCATCGGCGCCGTCGTCGTGCCCAACCCCGACTGGCGCGACGGCATGGGCTCGTCCCTGCGCGCCGGGCTCGCCGCGCTGCCGCCCGGCTGCCCCGCCGTGGTCGTCGCGCTGGTCGACCAGCCCCTGGTGACGCCCGCCGCCGTGCGACGGCTGGTCGCGGCGTTCGAGGAGGGCGCGGGCATCGCGGTCGCCACCTACGGGGGTGCGCCGCGCAACCCCGTCCTGCTGGCCGCGGGGCATCTCGACGGCGTCGCCGAGGCGGCGGTCGGCGACCAGGGGGCGCGCGGCTACCTGCGCGCCCACCCGGAGCTGGTGACGCCCGTCCCGTGCGACGACGTCGCCGCGCCCGACGACATCGACACCCCGGAAGACCTGTCCGCGCTCAGCCGCCCGCGGGAAGGACGCTCTCGTCCAGCGCCCCGCAGTCGACCGCACGGCGCAGCCGGGCGGTGAGCGCCTTGACGGTGGCGGGCTCGTCCAGGACGCCGCTCCCGTTCCCCGCCTGCTCGTGCCAGGCGCGGACCCGTCCGATCACGTCGTCGGCGCCGTTCAGGTGGAAGGCGTACACGGCCGCGTACCGGCTCGGCAGGTGCGCGGGATGCAGGTCCCAGCCCTGGTAGAAGCCGTGCGCCAGCGAGTGCCGGACGTGCGCGGCGTGCGTGGCCCACGCGGCGTTGACCTCGTCGGGCCCGTCGTTGCGGGGGATGATGTTGGTGGAGCCGTCCGACAGCCGCACCCCCGTGCCCGCCAGCGACACCTGCATGATGTGCCGGGCGAAGTCGCAGGCGGGGTGGTCGAGCCGCTGCTCGTGCGGCGGGAGCCCGAGCGCCGCGGTGTAGTCGAACACGCCGAAGTGGGCGGCGGTGATGCGGCCCTGCGCCTCGGTGACGAAGGGCTGGAGGCCGATCCGGTTCTCCTCGTCGTCCATCAGCGCCTGCGGCATCTCGATCTGGATCTCGAACCGCAGGATGCCCTGCGGCAGCCCGAGGGAGGTCTCCAGCCGGTCCAGGAACTCCACGAACAGCTTGACGTGATCGACGGAGGTCACCTTGGGGAAGGTGATGGTGAACCCGCCGGGCAGCCGGCCGAGCCGGTCGCGCAGCGCGGTCAGGAACCCGTCCAGCGTCCGCATCGCGCGCTCGTGGCCGCCGTCGGCGAACGACTTGACCCGCAGCCCCCAGTAGTGCGGCAGGCCCTTCACCTGGTACGCGGCGCCGACCGCCTCGACGACCTGCTCGACGTGGGCGTCCTCCTCCTTGTCGTCGCGCACCCCATAGCCGTCCTCGAAGTCGATCCGGACGTCCTCGACCGGCTCGGTGGCCAGCTTCGCCGCGACGCGTTCGCGCACCGTCCCGGCGAGCTCCGGATCGAGGCCGAACGCCGCGCCGAACGACCCGGCGCCGGGCGTGTGGGTGTTCAGCAGCCTCAGCGCCTCGGCGCCGAAGTCGGCGGGCGTCGACCGGGAGAACCGGTCCGCCGGGACGTACACCGTGTGGACCGGTTGGCGGCCTTCCGCGCCGCCGGGGAAGCGCTCGCCGTGGGCGTCGCGGACGGCGGCGATGCGCGCGGACAGATCGTCGTACGAGGAGACGCTGAGGTTCACCCTGCAATGATCCCCCAACCGCCGCCGGGGAGGAACCGATCCGGCGTGATCAGAACACCCGGATTCCCCAGGTCCCGCTGAACTCGGCGCCCGGTTCGAGGCCCACGACGTCCTCCCCGGACACGAACGCGTTGGGCGGGCAGGTCATCGGCTCGA
>NZ_JBEZJP010000209.1:0-13344 GCF_040653175.1 Actinomadura sp. NPDC048032 | reverse complement strand
TCGCAGGCTTCGTTCCCGGTCAGGAAGGCGCTGGCGGACACCCCGGCGGCATCGGGATAGGCGGACCTTCCAGGACGGGAAAGACGCCCAGCCCCACGTCCACGCCGCGCGCGAGATCGCTCCCGCGCCGCTCGCCGCCCACGCGGTCACGCCCGCGCTGCGCGAGTGGTACGCGGGCGGTGACGAGGAGGAGCTGGAGTACGCGGCGATGTCCGCCGCGGCCCGCGCCTCCCTGCGCCTGCTCGCCGCCGACCCGTCCGTCCCGCGCCGCCGGGTCGTGCTGGCCGCCGAGGTCCCCGACGGCCAGGTCTCCTGGCCGCGCGGCGACGCGGCGCTCGGCAACGGCGACCGCGCCCTCGTCGAGCTCGCCGCCCCCGTCCCCTGGAAGCTGATCGCCTCCGGTCATGTCGACGACCCCGGCGCGGTCCCCGACGTCGCCGCCGCCGCGCAGGCCCTCGCGGCCGCCGACGCCGGAGACGAGGACGCCCGCTTCACCGTGGACGGCGCCGAGGGCCACGAACTGCTCTGGTACGCCACCCAGGAACTCGGCGACCTCCTCGACTAGCGGCCCGGGCGCGGGGTAGGTCCTCCGGCACGTCGAACAATGCCGCCGGATCGCAGGGGGACGTCATGGACGCCGTCACCACCGTGCCGGTTCCGATGAACGAACCGGTCAGGACGTACGCGCCGGGAAGCGCCGAGCGGGCCGCGCTGGAGGCGAGGATCAAGGAGCTGCGCGGCGCGCAGACCGAGCTGACCATGGCGATCGGGGGCGAGCGGCGCATGGGCGCGGGCACGCCCGTCGACGTCGTGGAGCCGCACGACCACGGGCACGTGCTCGGCCGGCTGGGCGAGGCGACCGAGGCGGACGTGACCGAGGCGATCGCCGCGGCGCGGGAGGCGGCGCCCGCCTGGCGGGCCATGCCCTTCGACGACCGCGCCGCGATCTTCCTGCGCGCCGCCGAGCTGCTGGCCGGGCCGTGGCGGGCCACGGTGAACGCCGCCACGATCCTCGGCCAGTCCAAGTCGGTGCAGCAGGCCGAGATCGACGCCGCCTGCGAGCTGATCGACTTCTGGCGGTACAACGTCCGGTACGCCCAGCAGATCCACGAGCAGCAGCCGCTGTCGCCGCCCGGCGTGTGGAACAGGCTGGAGTACCGGCCGCTGGAGGGCTTCGTCCTCGCCATCACGCCGTTCAACTTCACCGCGATCGCCGGGAACCTGCCGACCGCGCCCGCGC
Source organism: Actinomadura sp. NPDC048032 (assembly GCF_040653175.1). Classification (NCBI taxonomy): domain Bacteria; kingdom Bacillati; phylum Actinomycetota; class Actinomycetes; order Streptosporangiales; family Thermomonosporaceae; genus Actinomadura; species Actinomadura sp. NPDC048032. Next base: position 12,104 of record NZ_JBEZJP010000209.1, on the reverse strand, counting down.
TGATGGGCAACGTCGTGGTGTGGAAGCCGTCCCCGACGCAGCAGCTCGCCGCCCACCACACGATGCGCCTGCTGGAGGCCGCCGGCCTCCCGCCCGGCGTGATCAACATGGTGACCGGCAACGGGCGCGCCGTCTCCGCCGTGGCGCTGCGCCACCCCGAACTGGCCGGCCTGCACTTCACCGGCTCGGCAGCCACGTTCCAGGGGCTCTGGCGGACCATCGGCGAGAACGTCGCCGGCTACCGGGGCTACCCGCGCATCGTCGGCGAGACAGGCGGCAAGGACTTCGTGGTCGCCCACCCGTCCGCCGACCCGGCCGTCCTGAAGACGGCGCTCGTCCGCGGCGCCTTCGAGTACCAGGGCCAGAAGTGCTCCGCGGCGTCCCGCGCCTACATCCCGCGCTCCGTCTGGACGGGCATGCGCGACGACTTCTGCGCCGAGGTCGACGCCCTCACCATGGGCGACGTCGCCGACGACCTGTCGGCCTTCATGGGCGCCGTGATCGACGACCGGGCCTTCGCCAAGCACCGCCGGGCCATCGAGCGCGCCCGCGGGATCGACAGCGCAGCAGTGCTTGCCGGCGGCGAGCTGGACGACTCGCGCGGCTACTTCGTCCGTCCCACGGTTCTGGAGTCGTCCGACCCGACCGACGAGATCTTCACCACCGAGTACTTCGGCCCGATCCTCGGCGTCCACGTCTACGACGACACCGACTACGACAGGGTCCTCACCCAGATGGAGGGCGTCTCGGACTACGGTCTGACCGGCGCCGTCATCGCCGACGACCGCGCCGCCATCGCCGAGGCCACCGAGCGGCTCCGCTTCGCCGCCGGGAACTTCTACATCAACGACAAGCCGACCGGCTCGATCGTCGGCCAGCAGCCGTTCGGCGGCGCCCGCGCGTCCGGCACCAACGACAAGGCCGGCTCGATCTTCAACCTCACCCGCTGGACGAGCGCCCGCTCCATCAAGGAGACCTTCGTCCCGCCCACCGACCACCGCTACCCGCACATGGGCTGAGGCGCGGCGTCGTTCCGGGGGGCGCCCTCGGGACCCCTTCACCGGCGGTCGAAGGGGTGGCAGGCTTGACGATAGGCTCGCCTCGCCGTCCGCCGGACGGCGCCGGAGCACACCCCCTGGAGCCGTCATGGGAACGGGATGTCGACGCTGAACCGTCTCGTGCTGTGGAACATCGACCACACCCTGGTCGACGTCGGGCGGATCACCCGGGACGCCTACGCCGAGGCGTTCCAGCGGACCGTCGGGCGCCCGCTGCTGCGCCTGGCGCCCACCCCCGGCCGCACCGAATCCGAGATCATCTTCGAGACCCTCGCGTTCAACGACGTCGTCACCACCGACGACCACCTGCCGGCCTTCTTCGACGCGCTGGCCGAGGCGTTCGCGAGCCGCCGCGCCGACCTGCGCGCGCACGGCCGCGTCCTGGCCGGCGCCGGGGAGGCCGTGGAGGCGCTCGCGCACGTGCCCGGCGTCGTCCAGTCGGTGCTGACGGGATCCCTCCAGCCGAACGCGGTGCTGAAGGTGACCGAGCTGGGTCTCGCCGGACGCCTCGACCTGGAGGCCGGCGGGTACGAGAACGGCGTCTACAGCAAGGCCGCCCTCCTGGAGGTCGCCCGCGCCCGCGCCGGCGAGCGCCACGGCGCCCGCTACCCCGAGTCCGCGACCGTCTACGTCGCCGACTCGCCCCGCGACGTCCAGGCCGCGCACATCGCCGGCTCGCCGATCCTCGCCGTCGCCACCGGGAGCGCCACCGAGGCCGAGCTCCGCGCCGCCGGCGCGGACCAGGTCCTGGCCACGCTCGCCGACACGGACGCGGTGGTGAGCGCGGTCGCCGACCTGACGCGCATGTGAGAAGGCGGGCATATGAGAAGGCGGGCATATGAGAAGGCGGGCAGGGTGAGACAAGGTTGTCACCTCGGAAAGGCGACGCCGCCCGCACACCCTCGGTAACTTCGAGTAATCACTTGACGTCAAGGAGTGATTGCCGTGCCGTGTCGTGCCGTCGCCCTGTCCACCGTCCTCGCCGCCGCTCTCGGCGCCGCCGCGCTCCTGCTCACCACGCCCCCGGCCGATCCCGCCCGGGCCTCGGCGGAGAGCGCCGGAGAGATGTTCGTGTGCGAGCAGGTGGAGTCGCGGTACCCCCAGGTCTTCGGGCGGACCTGCGGCCCCGGCCGGTGGGGGCCGATCTCGGACTTCACCGTCATCGACCGCCGCGACGACGGCACCTACCGCTGCCAGTCCGGCTGGGCCGAGGGGCCGGTCAGGATCAGCGGTCAGAACTGCCGGCCCCAGCGGGGCTGATCCCTCCGGGAGGGCGCGTCCCGGTGCGGCGGCCGACACACCACCGCGCCTGACGGTGTGCGCTCCATGAGCTGCCCGTTCCTGCGATGTGTGGGGACGGAGGATGTGCGCGCCCGGGTCTGTGTGGGGGCGCGGGGTTGCCCGGGGCCGCGTTTTGACCTGCGATAGGACGGGTTCCGGGGCTTGGCGGCGGGCGTGGCGGGCAGGTTGCGCGGTGTGCCGGGCGGGCCCGATATTGGGATGGCCGCGCAGCGTGGCGCGGCGGGGAGGGAGAGAGATGGCCCGGGAGGTATCCGAGGGTTCGGCGCTGTGGGAGCCGTCGGAGGAGGTGGTCGCGAACGCGCGGGTGACGCGGTTCGCCCACTGGCTGGGGGACCGGGGCGTCCTCAAGGAGTCCTACGACGAGCTCTGGCAGTGGTCGGTCACGGAGGTCGACGCGTTCTGGGACGCGATCTGGTCGTATTTCGACGTCGTCGGCGAGCGCGGCGACGGGCCCGTCCGGGCGGGCGGGCCCATGCCGGTCGACGGGCTGAAGTGGTTCCCGGGCGCGACCCTCAACTACGCGGCCAACGCGCTGCGCCGGGTCCAGGAGTCGCCCGACGAGACGGCGGTCGTCTTCCGTTCGGAGGCGGGCGGGCACCGGCTGCTGTCGTACCGGGAGTTGGGGCTGCACGTCGCGCAGGTGCGCGCGGGCCTGGCCGAACTGGGCGTGGGCAAGGGCGACCGGGTCGCCGCCTACATCCCGAACATCCCCGAGGCGCTGGTCTGCTTCCTGGCCACGGCGTCGCTGGGGGCGGTGTGGTCGTCGTGCTCTCCCGACTTCGGGTCCTCCTCGGTGGTCGACCGGTTCGCGCAGATCGAGCCGAAGGTACTGATCGCCGTGGACGGCTACGCCTACAACGGCAAGCGGTTCGACCGCCGCGAGATCGTCGGGGAGATCGAGGCCGCGCTGCCGACCCTCGCCGCCACCGTGCTCGTCCCGTATCTGGACCCGGCCGCGACGCCGGAGGGCCTGCGCGTCGGCATGCACTACGCCGACCTGCCCCGCCAGGGCCACGAGACCCTGGAGTTCGAGGACGTCCCCTTCGACCATCCGCTGTGGGTCGTGTACTCGTCCGGCACGACCGGGCTGCCGAAGCCGATCGTCCACGGCCACGGCGGCGTGGTCCTGGAGCACCTCAAGGCGCTGTCCTTCCACCAGGACCTCGGTCCCGAGGACGTGTTCTTCTGGTACACCACCACCGGCTGGATGATGTGGAACTACCTCATCGGCGGCCTGCTGGTGGGGTCCACCGTCGTCATGTACGACGGGGCGCCCCTCGACCTGTGGACGCTCGCCGCCGAGAACGGCGTCACCTACATGGGGGTCGGCGCGCCCTACATCTCCGCCTCGGCGAAGGAGGGGCGCCGCCCCGGCGAGGAACTCGACCTGTCCGCCCTGCGCGGCATCGGCTCCACCGGCTCGCCGCTCCCGCCCGAGGGCTTCGCCTGGGTGTACGAGGCGGTCGGCCGCGACCTGCTGCTCGGCTCGTTCTCCGGCGGAACCGACCTGTGCACCGGCTTCGTCGGCCCGTCGCCGCTCCTGCCGCTGCGCGCCGGCGTCATCCAGTGCCGGGGCCTCGGCGCCAAGGTGGAGGCGTTCGGCGAGGACGGCAAGCCGGTGATCGACGAGGTGGGGGAGCTGGTCATCACCGAGCCCATGCCGTCCATGCCCGTCTTCTTCTGGAAGGACGAGGGCGGCGAGCGCTACCGCGACTCCTACTTCGACATGTACCCGGGCGTGTGGCGGCACGGAGACTGGATCAAGGTCCTGCCGGACGGCGGCTGCGTGATCTACGGGCGGTCCGACTCCACCCTCAACCGCGGCGGCATCCGCATGGGCACCGCCGACTTCTACCGCGTCGTCGAGGCGTTCGACGAGATCACCGACAGCCTCGTCATCGACACCGGGCGGCTGGGCCAGGAGGGCCGGCTGCTCCTGTACGTCCAGCTCGCGGAGGGCGCGGCGCTCACCGACGAGCTGGCGGCGGACCTCCGCAGGCGGATCCGGTCGGCGCTGTCGCCCCGGCACGTCCCGGACGAGATCACCGCCGTGCCCGGCATCCCGCGCACGCTGTCCGGCAAGAAGCTGGAGGTCCCCGTCCGCAAGATCCTCCAGGGCACCCCGGTCGACAGGGCCGCCAACCGCGACTCCATGGCCAACCCCGAGGTGCTCACCCACTTCACCCCTTAGCGGCCGCGTAGGCGAGGACGTCGCGGCGGCGGTACAGGCGCCGCACGCGTCCCCCTGCCAGCGGCTCCACCCTGGCGGGTTCGGGCCAGCCCGCGGGCGGGCGCCTGGCGTAGACGGTGACGCTCGTCTGCGCCAGGCCGAGGATGCGTGCGGCCTCCGCCAGGGTGACCAGGTCGTCCGGCCCTTCCTCGGCGGGGCGTTCCCCCAGGGTGCGGTACCAGGCCGTCCAGGCGGCCTCGTCCCAGTACAGGGCCTTGCCGGCGCGGTGCGCGACGTCGGGGTGGCCGTTGGACGCGCGGTCCGCCCAGAGCTGCTTGAGGCGGTGGCGGCTGAGCCCGTGGCGCTCCGCCAGCTCGTCGCGGGTGGCGAGGCCGGGCGGGACGTCCCGGGTCCGGCGCGCCGCGTACCAGCGGTCCCACTCGGCGGCGTCCCACGCGAGCTGCGAGCCGACCGTGCCCACCGGCTCGGGGTGGCCGTTGGAGGCGCGCTCGCGGTACCACTTCTCCAGGGTGCTGCGGCCGAGCCCGTGCTCGTCCATGAGTTCGGCGCGCGTGCGAACGCGGCGGCCGTCGAGTGTCGCCATGGGCTCAGTCTCCCGCGTGTGGCAGCGTTCCGCTTGTACGCCCCCGCCCCGCCGGTGACACTGTCTCCGGCGACGCCCCTTCCGTAGTGACAGTGGGCGCGCCCCCGACGCTGGGGGAAGTAACGCCATTAGGGTGGTCTACGACCCAAAGCCCGCACGCGGAGATGATCGTCCGTATCGCTCCGAATGGTCGCGGGATCGGGTGAACTCGACTCCGGCCTCGCGCGTCACACAGTCGGAGGGGTGAACTCGGGTCGGGCCCGCTCGATTCGCCGATCAAGGAGAGGGACGGTTCCACTCATGGAGGTTGGGGCGCTGCGGTCCGGAGACCCGGACCGGCTGGGAACCTACGCCCTGATCGGCCGGGTGGGCGAGGGCGGCCAGGGCACGGTGTTCCTCGGCGTGGCCGAGGACGGCCGGCAGGTCGCGATCAAGCTGCTGCACGCCGAGCTGACGTCCGACGAGAAGGCGCTCGCCCGCTTCCTGCGCGAGCTGGAGGTCGCCAAGCAGGTGGCGCCGTTCTGCACGGCGCAGGTGATCGACGCCGACGCGACCGGCGACCGCCCCTACATCGTCAGCGAGTACGTGCCGGGCCCCTCGCTGAACCAGCAGGTGCTGGAGCACGGCCCGCTCGCCGGCGCCGCGCTCGACCGGCTCGCCGTCGGCACCGCCACGGCCCTCGCCGCCATCCACCAGGCCGACATCGTGCACCGCGACTTCAAGCCGCACAACGTGCTGATCGGCCCCGACGGCCCGCGCGTCATCGACTTCGGCGTCGCCCGCGCGCTCAGCGGCGGCACCACCCTCACCAGCCGGGTGATCGGCACCCCCTCCTACATGGCGCCCGAGCAGATCAGCGGCGACGAGGTCGGGACGCCCGCGGACGTGTTCTGCTGGGCGGCGACGCTGGCGTACGCCGCGACCGGGGAGCCGCCCTTCGGGCAGGACACCATCCCCGCCGTGATCAACCGGATCCTGCACGAGGAACCGGAGCTCGGCGGCCTCGACGGCCCGCTGCGCGACCTGGTGGTCGACTGCCTGGACAAGGACCCCTCCCGCCGCCCGGGCGCCCGGCAGGTGCTGATGCGGCTGCTCGGGCACGAGGAGGCCGCGGCGCGCCCGGCCGCCCGCCCGTCCGGCGACACCGACGAGACCGCGATGCTGGCCGCCGGGTCCGTCCTCGCGGCCGAGGGCGGCGACGGCGACGAGGCGTTCGAGCCCGCCGCCGCGTTCGCCGACGACGCGGGCCCCGCCGAGGGCCCCGTCTTCGACGACGACGCCTTCGCGTCTCCGGCGGAGGCCGCCGGGGACGTCCCGGACGCCTACGGGTCCGGTCCGCCCGGCGCGCCCGCCGCATGGGGCGCCGACGACACCCTGCCCGGCGCCGCCGGGAAGGGCGGCGGTCTGCGGCGCTCGCTCGCCGGTTCGGGACGCTCCGCCGTGCTCGCCGGGGCGGCCGCCCTGGTGGTCGCGTTCATCGTGGTCTCCTCCGTCCTGCTGCTCGGCTCCGGCGACAGCGGCAAGGCGGGCCGCAAGGTCAGCGACCCGAGCGCGCCGCCCGCCTCGACCGACGTCGTGCCCACCACCGCGCCGCCGACGACCCGCCGGCCCGTGCAGGAGGAGCCGCCGGCGTCCTACGACCCGACGCCCACCGGCAGCCCGACGCCCACCGGCAGTCCCACGCCGACGGGGTCCCCGACCCCGACCGGCTCGCCGACCGCGACGCCGACCGACCCCGGCACGCCCACCGACCCGGGCACGCCCACCGACCCGGGCACGCCCACCGACCCCGGTCCGACCGACCCCGGAGACGGCGGCACCAACCCGGGTGACGGCACCGGCACGGGGACGGGCACGGGCACGGGGACGGGCGCGCAGGGCACGGGCTGACACCCGCACCCTCCGATTTCCAAGATCACCCGGAGTCGCCCCCGGCGTCCTGGCAAGGTGGGATAGGCCACGTCGGCCATGCACAGGACCAGGTCGGCTTTGCGGCGATTCCTGGTTACGCTCGTGCAGTGAGCGGCGCCACAACGAGGTGGCGATGGGTCTCAAGGGGAGATTGTCGATGAGCGGCATGCTCGATCAAGCGAAGGACGACCTGCTCCGGCGGGCCGCCGAGGCGTGCGCGCGGCGTCCGGACGCGCGCGGGGACGTGGAGGAGGTCCTCGCCTACCTCCGCCTCTACTACCGGCAGGTCGCGCGCGAGGACCTGGTGGAGCGCGACCCGGCCGCCGTCTGCGGGGCCGCGATGGCGCACCGCGCGCTCGGCGAGGAGCGGCCGCAGGGACGCGCGAAGGTGCGCGTCTTCACGCCGACGCTGGAGGAGGACGGCTGGAACCCCGGCCGCACCGTCGTCCAGGTCGTCACGGACGACATGCCGTTCCTGGTCGACTCGGTGACGATGGAGCTCAGCCGGCACCAGTTCGCCACCCAGATGATCGTCCACCCGCTGCTGGGCGTCGACCGGGACGTCGCGGGCCACCTGCGGGCGTTCCGCGGCAAGCACGACAGCGACACCGACGTCGACGAGTCGTGGATGCACTTCGAGGTCGACCGCACCACCGACCAGGCCGTCCTGGACGTGCTGGAGAAGGACCTGATCCGCGTCCTGCAGGACGTGCGCGTCGCCGTCGAGGACGAGCCCAAGATGCGCGCCCGCGCCCACGAGATCGCGACCGCGGTCCAGGAGGTCCCGCCGCCGCTGTCCGACAAGGAGATCGGCGAGGGCGTCGAGCTGCTCGACTGGCTGGCCGACGGGCACTTCACGTTCCTCGGCTACCGCGACTACACGCTCACCGAGGACGGCACGGCGCTGCGCCCCGAGCCCGGCTCGGGCCTCGGCGTGCTGCGCATGGACAAGCGCGAGTCCGCCGCCTTCGCCGCGCTGCCGCCGGAGGTCCGCGAGAAGGCGAAGGAGAAACGCCTGCTCGTCCTCACCAAGGCGAACTCGCGCTCCACCGTCCACCGCCCCCTGTACCTGGACTACATCGGGGTGAAGAAGTTCGACGCGGCCGGCGAGGTGATCGGGGAGCGCCGGTTCCTCGGCCTGTTCACGCACGTCGCCTACAGCGAGTCGATCGCGCACGTGCCCGTCCTGCGGCCCAAGCTCGACGAGGTGCTGGAGCGGGCCGGGTTCACCCCCGACAGCTACGACGGCCAGGACCTCATCGAGATCCTGGAGAGCTACCCGCGCGACGAGCTGTTCCAGATCTCGGTGGACGACCTGCTGAAGATCTCCCTCGGCGTGCTGCGGCTGCGCGAGCGCCGCCAGCTCAAGCTGTTCCTGCGCAAGGACCTGTACGGACGCTTCATGTCCTGCATGGTCTACCTGCCGCGCGACCGCTACACCACCAAGGTCCGGCTGCGCATCCAGGACCTCCTCAAGGACGCGTTCGAGGGCGTCAGCGTCGACTACAGCGCGAACGTGACCGAGTCGAACCTGGCCCGGCTGCACGTCGTGGTCCGCGGCGAGCGCGGCCGCCCGCTGCCGGACGTCGACGTCGCGGAGCTGGAGGAGCGGCTCGCCGACGCGACCCGCTCCTGGGAGGACGACCTCGCCGACGCGATCGTCGACCAGTGCGGGGAGGAACGTTCCGGAACGCTCGGCCGCTCGTTCGGCGAGGCGTTCCCCGAGGGCTACAAGGCCGACTTCCCGGCCCGCACCGCCGTCGCCGACCTGCGCCGCCTCGACGCGCTCGACGAGGCCGCCGACACCTCGATCGACCTGTACGAGCCCGCCGGCGCCGGGCCCGGCGAGCGGCGGCTGAAGATCTACCGGATGGGCGAGCCGATCTCGCTGTCGCGGGTGCTGCCGCTGCTGCAGAACATGGGCGTCGAGGTCATCGACGAGCGGCCGTACGAGATCAACCCCTCCGACGGCCGCCGGTTCTGGATCTACGACCTCGGGCTGCGGTACTCGCCGCCCGCCGACGTCCCGGAAGAGGCCGTCAAGGACCTGTTCCAGGACGCGTTCATGGTCCTGTGGCGCGGCGACATCGAGAACGACGGCTTCAACGCGCTCGTCCTGCACGTCGGCCTGACCTGGTGGCAGGCGATGGTCCTGCGGGCCTACGCCCTGTACCTGCGGCAGGCGGGCGCGGCGTTCTCCAAGCGCTACTTCGAGGAGGTGCTGCTGCGCAACGCCTCCATCACCCGCCTGATCATCCGGCTGTGGGAGAGCAGGCTCGACCCGACCCTGCAGGGCGGCGAGGAGGAGCGCAGCGACGGCATCACCGAGGAGATCCGCGGCAAGCTGGACGACGTCGCGAGCCTCGACGAGGACCGCATCCTGCGCTCCTACCTGGCGCTCGTCCAGGCGACCCTGCGCACGAACCACTACCAGAACAAGCCGTACCTGGCGATGAAGTTCGACCCCGCGGGCATCCCGGACCTGCCGCTGCCCCGCCCCACCTACGAGATCTTCGTGTACTCGCCGAAGGTCGAGGGCGTGCACCTGCGGTTCGGGTCGGTCGCGCGCGGCGGGCTGCGCTGGTCGGACCGGCGGGAGGACTTCCGCACCGAGATCCTCGGCCTGGCCAAGGCGCAGGCGGTGAAGAACACCGTCATCGTCCCGGCGGGCGCCAAGGGCGGCTTCGTCGGCAAGCAGCTGCCCGACCCGTCCGTGGACCGGGAGGCGTGGCAGAAGGCCGGCATCGACTGCTACAAGGACTTCATCTCCGGCCTGCTCGACCTCACCGACAACCTCGTGGACGGCAAGGTCGTCCCGCCGCCGAACGTCGTCCGCCACGACGGCGACGACACCTACATGGTCGTCGCCGCCGACAAGGGCACCGCGACGTTCTCCGACATCGCCAACGGCGTCGCCGCCGAGTACGGGTTCTGGCTGGGCGACGCGTTCGCCTCGGGCGGCTCGGTCGGCTACGACCACAAGGGGATGGGCATCACCGCCCGCGGCGCCTGGGAGTCGGTGAAGTACCACTTCCGGGCCCTCGGCAAGGACATCCAGAACGAGGACTTCACCGTCGTCGGCATCGGCGACATGTCCGGGGACGTGTTCGGCAACGGGATGCTGCTGTCGGAGCACATCCGGCTGGTCGCCGCGTTCGACCACCGGCACATCTTCCTCGACCCCGACCCGGACGCCGCCGCCTCCTTCGCCGAGCGCCGGCGCCTGTTCGAGCTGCCGCGCAGCAGCTGGGCCGACTACGACACCTCGCTGCTCTCCAAGGGCGGCGGCGTGTTCTCCCGCTCCGTCAAGTCGATCCAGATCACCCCGCAGGTCCGGGCGGCGCTCGGGCTCGGCGACGGCGTGAAGTCCCTTCCGCCCTTCGAGCTGATCCGGGCCATCCTGCGGGCGCCGGTCGACCTGCTGTGGAACGGCGGCATCGGCACCTACGTCAAGGCGTCCACCGAGAACAACGCCGACGTCGGCGACAAGGCCAACGACCCCGTCCGCGTGGACGGCGCCGAGCTGCACTGCAAGGTCGTCGGCGAGGGCGGCAACCTCGGCGTGACCCAGCTCGGCCGCATCGAGTTCGCGCGCGGCGGCGGCCTGATCAACACCGACTTCATCGACAACTCCGCGGGCGTCGACACCTCCGACCACGAGGTCAACATCAAGATCCTGCTCGACCAGGCGGTGCGGGACGGCGAACTGGCCGGCAAGCAGCGCGACGGGCTGCTCTACGAGATGACCGACGAGGTGGGGCGGCTCGTCCTGCGCGACAACTACGCGCAGAACGTGGTCCTCGCCGCGTCCCGCGCGCAGGCGCCCGCGATGCTGCACGTCCACGCCCGGTACATGCGCAAGCTGGAGCGCGACGGCCGCCTGAAACGGCGCCTGGAGGCCCTGCCGGACGACAAGGCCCTCGCCGAGCGCCGCCAGTCCGGCCACGGGCTGACCAGCCCCGAGTTCTCGGTGCTGCTCGCCTACGCCAAGCTCGCGCTGGACGCCGACCTCGTCGCCTCCGACCTCGCCGACGACCCCTACCTGGAGTCGTGGCTGGTCGACTACTTCCCGACGCCCCTGCGCGAGCGGTTCCGGCCCTACATGGACCGGCACCCGCTCCGCCGCGAGATCATCACGACCGCCGTGGTGAACGACGTGGTCAACGCGAGCGGCTCCACGTTCGTGTTCCGGATGAACGAGGAGACGGGCGCCTCCTCGTCCGACATCGCCCGCGCCTACCTCGTCGCCCGCGACGTCTTCCAGATGCCGCGGTTCTGGCGGTCGGTGGAGAACCTGTCGCACCAGGTGGAGGAGTCGACGCAGATCGCCATGCTGCTGGAGGCCCGCAAGCTCACCGAGCGCGGCGCCCGCTGGCTGCTGCACAACCGGCGCCCCCCGTTCGACATCCAGGAGACGATCGACTTCTTCTGCGGCGGCGCGGCCACCCTGAGCGCGCACCTGTCGAAGCTGCTCGTCGGGCTGGACCTCGCGGCCTTCGAGCAGCGCCGCGACGGCTTCGCCGAACTGGGCGTCCCGGACGAGCTGGCCGAGCAGTGCGCCACGTTCGTCCCCGCCTACTCCACCTTCGATCTGGTCGGCATCGCGCACGACACGGGACGTCCGGTGGAGGAGGTCGCCGAGATCTACTTCGACCTGGCGGACCGGCTCCAGCTGTCCCGTCTGCGCGAACGCATCATCGCGCTCCCGCGCGACGACAAGTGGCGCTCGATGGCCCGCTCCGCCCTGCGCGACGATCTGTACGCCGCGCACTCCGCCCTCACCCGCGACGTCCTCGTCACCAGCGGCCCGGTCGGCAACCCCGAGGAGCGAATGATCCACTGGGCGGACAAGAACAAGCCCGCCGTCCAGCGAGCCCAGCAGACGCTGAGCGAGATCTGGGAGAGCGACAGCTTCGACCTGGCGACCCTCTCGGTCGCCCTCGGCGCCATCCGCACCCTGGTCACGTCGAGCTCCCTGCCTGCTGAATAGCTCTTTCTCCTCCTTCGGGCCGCGACATCCGCCCGACGCGCGAGAAGCTCAGCAGGTCGATGATCAGTG
>NZ_JBEZJP010000208.1:0-13369 GCF_040653175.1 Actinomadura sp. NPDC048032 | reverse complement strand
GTCTCCTCCCGGAACGTCACAGCTCGACGATGACGGCTCCCAGATGCCGTCCGCTGATCAGTTCGTGCAACGCCCGCGGGGCGTGCTCGATGCCCGCGACGCGCACGTGCGGGAAGGCGATGTCGCCGGACCGCAGCCAGGCGCCGAAGCGCTCGGCCCACTCCGGACGCTCCCCGGTGTCGTCCAGCCCGCCGAAACCGCGCATCTCGATGCGCTTGGCGATGAGCTGGAACGTGTCGACCTCGACCGGGGCCGTGGTGCCGGCGCGGTCCGGCGCGAGCTGCCCGGCCAGCGTCCCGACGAGGACGAACCGCGCACCGGGCCTGGCGACGGTGACCGCGGCCCGGAGCTGCTCGCCGCCGACGTTGTCCACGAGGACGTCGATGCCGCCGGGTGCGGCCTCCGCCAGCTGCTCGGCGATGGGCCGCCCGCCCCGGATCACGGCGGCGTCGTAGCCCAGCTCGGACACCAGGCGGGCGGCCTTGCCCGGCGAACCCGTGCTGCCGATCACCCGGGCCGCGCCGAGCAGCCGGGCGATCTGGCCGGCCAGCGAGCCGACCCCGCCCGCGGCGCCGGAGACGAACACGGTGTCGCCGGGACGGACGCGGGCGTCCCGGGTCAGCGCCGTGTACGCGACGTCCGCCTGGCCGAGGTGCGCGGCAGGGTCGGGCAGCGTGCCGTCGAGCGGCGTGCACTGGCCGGCGGGCACGACGGCGTACTCGCGCCAGCCCAGCCAGTGCCGGACCAGGTCGCCGGGACGGAGCCCGGTGCCGCCGGGCGCCGAGACGACCTCGCCGATCGCCGCCCCGAACAGGGGATCGCCCGGGTGCAGCGGCGGGAAGGGGGTGCCCTTCACGCCGCCGCCGATCAGGGTCCGCAGCGCCGGGAAGACCTGGAAGCAGCGGTTGCGGACCAGCACCTCCCCGTCGGCCGGCGCCGGCACGGGGACGTCCACGACGCTGAAATGCTCCGGCCCGGGCAGCCCGTCGGGAAGGGCGGCGAGCTGGACCACGCGCGAGGTGCGGGGCGAAGGCGGCATCGGGACACTCCTCAGGGACTGGAGTCCGGGATCAGGCCCGGACGCGGGCCAAGAAGCTAACCCTTGACCCGCGCGTCAGGGTCAAGCGTCCACCGGTCCCGGTTCGGCCGGGCGGCGCGGACGGGGCGGTGTCAGGACGCCGGCCGCGAGGGTCGCGACGGCGGCGGTGACGGCGGCGAGGACGAAGCCGTCCGTGAAGCCGTCGAGGGTGTCGCCGGTGAGGCTCGCGGCCGCGACGCTGGAGATGACGGCGGCCCCGACCGAGGCCCCGAACTCGTGGAACGTGCTGACGATCCCGGACGCGATGCCGGCCTCGTGCGGCGCGACCTGCCCGAGGGCCGTCGCGGAGGCGACGACGAACATCGCCCCGGTCCCCGCACCCGCGACCGCGGTGCCGATCACGACGGTCACGGGGTGGAGGGAGAAGGCGGGGAGGGCCATGCCCGCCGCGGTGGTGACGAGCCCGGCCACGGCGAGCCGCCGCGGACCCGCCGCGGCGATCAACCGGCCGGTGAGGTTGGCGCCGGTCATCGTCGCGACCGCGATGGGCAGGAACAGCAGGCCGGTGCGCAGCGCGCCGTAGTCCCGGGCGTGCTGGAAGTAGAACGTGCCGAGGAAGAACATCGCGATCATCAGGGCGGTCGCCATCACGATCAGGAACGTGCCGGTGGCGACCGGGCGGCGCACCAGCAGCGCGACGTCCATCATGGGCGACCGGGCGGTCTTCTGCCGGGCGGCGAACGCGAGGTAGCCCAGCACGGCGAGCAGCGCCGGCCACCCGGTGCCGGGGCTGAGCCAGCCGTCGTCCCCGGCGCGGATGAACGCGTAGATCAGCGCGCCGGACGCGGCGGTGACGAGCAGCGCGCCGAGGACGTCGAGGCGGGGGCGGGGCGCGGCCGGACGGTGGCGCGGCAGCATCCGGGCGAGCGCGGCGAAGATCACCAGTCCGATGGGGACGTTGACGAAGAACACCCAGGGCCAGCCGGGACCGGCGGTCAGCGCTCCTCCCAGCAGGACGCCGAGGGCGGCCCCGCCGCCGCCCAGCGCGGACCAGACGCCGAGCGCCTTGTTCCGCTCGTCGTCCTGGAACAGGGTGACGACGAGGGAGAGGGCCGACGGCGACAGCATCGCCGCCCCCACGCCCTGGGCCACGCGCCCGCCCAGCAGCAGGGCGGACGACCCGGCCAGGCCGGTGACGAGCGACGCGGCCGTGAAGACCAGCAGTCCGGCCAGGACGACGCGCCGGGCCCCGAACAGGTCGGCCGCCCGCCCTCCGAGCAGCATGAGGCCGCCGAACGCCAGGGTGTAGGCGCTGACCGTCCAGGTCACGGCCTGGCGGCCGAGGTCCAGGTCGGCCTCCATGTGCGGCAGCGCGATCGCGACGACCGTCACGTCGAGGATCAACATCAGCTGGGCCACGCCGAGGAATCCCAGGACGCGCCAGCGCAGCGGATGGGGCGGCGCGGCCGGGGGGTGGACGTCTTCTGCCATGACGACTCCTTAACTCGTACAGCTTCATACGAGATATAGCAGAATAACGCGTACGGCGACATACGAGTTAAGATGCGGCATGCCCTCCGCCACCACCGGCCGGCGCCGGCGCGCCGACGCCGAGCGCAACATCGCCCGCATCGTGTCCGCGGCGCGCGAGTGCCTGAGCACGGACCCGGGCGCGAGCACCGACGACATCGCCAAGACGGCCGGGGTCGGGCGGATGACGCTCTACGGCCACTTCCGCAACCGGGCCGAACTGGTGGAGGCCGCCCTGGTCGACGCCCTGCGCGCGGGGGACGCGGTGCTGTCGGACGTCGACCTGTCCGGCGACCCGCGGGAGGCGCTCGCGCGGCTGGTGGAGTCGAGTTGGTCCCTCGTGGCCGAGTCGAGGGCGCTGCTGGCGGCGGCGCAGGAGGCCCTCCCGGCGGGACGCGTCCGCGAACTGCACGCCGATCCCGCGGAGCGCGTCGAGGCCATCGTCCGCCGGGGCCAGGAGGAAGGGGTGTTCCGCACCGACCTGCCGATCACCTGGCTGGTCAACGTCGTGCAGTACGTCCTGCACGGAGCCGCCGAGGAGACCCGCGCCGAGCGCCTGGACGCGGAGGAGACGGGCCGTGTCGTGGCCGCGACGGTGCGGTCGATCCTGGCCGGATGACCGCGCGGCGCCCTCGCCCTGCGCGGGGAGGGGCGACCGTCCTGACGGCCGCCCCTCCCCGCGCGGCGCGTCACCGCGTTCCGACGAACTGGTGGTCGGTGCGGACGCGGCCGTCCTCGTCCAGGTAGAGGACGTCCAGCCCGCCGCCGACGGCCTCGCCGCCGTCGACGGTCACCATCGACCAGCGGACCGCGACCACGTGCGGCAGGAGGACGGAGGGCTCCTCGGCGATCTCGAAGACGTGCTCGCCCGGCGCGACGAACATCTCGTAGGCCCTGGCGACCCGGGCGTCCAGGGCGTGGTGGCCGTGGACCTCCAGGGGCGGCGCGGGCACGGCGAGCGCCGCGGCGGCGTCCCGGACCTCCTCCGGCGGGTTGACCAGCACGTGGAGCGCGTCAGGCGCCCACAGCTCGCGGATCAGCGCGCTCCGCGCCGCGGGGTCGGGCTCGTTCCACTGGGCCAGGTAACGGTCGGCAATCTGCTTCACATCGATCGGCATGTCCGGCAGTCTGCGAGCCGCGGGTGCGACTCCGCGATTCCCTCCGGGGAATGGCGACGCCGCGAACGTCCGGTTTGAATGGGGGCATGACAAAGGTGGCGGAGCCCGGGCAGTTCGCCCGCGACCTGCGCGGCTGGCGGGCGCGGCGCCGCCTCAGCCAGCTCGAACTGGCCATCAGGGCCGACACGACGCAGCGTCATCTGAGCTTTCTCGAACAGGGGCGCTCCCGGCCGGGCCGCGCCATGGTGGTGCGGCTCGCCGAGTCCCTGGAGCTGCCGCTGCGGGAGCGCAACGGGCTCCTGCTCGCCGCCGGATACGCACCGGTCTACACCGAGTCGCGCCTGGACGCCCCCGAGCTGGGCCCGGTGCGCGAGGCCCTCGACCGCATCCTCGCCGGTCACATGCCCTACCCGGCGGTCGTCGTCCGGCCGCACGGCGAACTCGTCGCCGCCAACCCGGCGCTCGGCGTCCTCGTCGAGGGCGCCGCGCCCGCGCTGCTGGAACCGCCGGTCAACGTGCTCCGCCTCGCCCTGCACCCGGACGGGATGGCCCGCCGTGTCGAGAACCTCGCCGAATGGGGGCGGCACATCACCGGCAGCCTCCGCGACCAGGCGCGGCAGGCTCCCGATCCGGGCCTGTCGGAGCTCATCGACGAGCTGGACGGCTACCTGCCCCCGGTGGAGTCGCCGGGCGAGCACCTGGGGTTCGCCGTCCCGCTCCGGCTGCGGGTCCCCGGCGGGGAGCTGCGCCTGATCACCACGCTCACCTCGTTCGCGACCGCCGTGGACGTCACGCTCTCCGAGCTTCGTCTCGAAGCGTTCCTGCCCGCCGACGAGGCCACGGCGGCCCTCCTCCGCCGGCGGGGGTGACGTGTCAGCGCGACGGCCGGCGCCGCGGGCGGGCAGGATGGCGGGGTGAACGAACTCGAAGAAGGCACCCGGCTCACCCTGGACTTCGACAAGCTGGCGGGCGTCGCGGCGACCGGGGCGCGGGTCGTCCCGGTGGTCCTCCAGGACGCGGGCAGCGGCGACGTCCTGTTCATCGGATACGCGAACGACCAGGCCCTCAAGGCCACGCTGGAGGAGCGGATCGCGGTCCTGTGGTCGACGTCCCGCAACGAGCTGTGGCGCAAGGGCGCGACCTCGGGCGACGTCCTCCAGCTGGTCGACGTCCGCGTGAACTGCGAGCAGAACTCCCTGCTCTACCTCGTCAACCGCACCACCGGCGGCGCCTGCCACACGAACCTTCCGTCCGGGGAGGCCCGGCCCACCTGCTACTACCGCTCCGTCGGCGACGGCGGAGAGCTGCGCCACCTCCTGCAGTGACGGGACGGCCGGGCGACCGGCCCCGGGCGATCGCCGGGGGCCGGACGGCCCGCGCCGCCGGTCAGGCGCGCTTCGGCGTGTAGTGCATGACGGCGATGCCGCAGTCGAACAGGCGCGACTCCACGAGGTCGAGCCGCTGGTAGCCGCCCTCCGGGAACACCGGCATGCCCGTGCCGATCGCGGTCGGGTTGACGAACAGGTAGAGGTCGTCGAGCAGGCCCCGGGCGATCAGGTCCCGGACCAGCGTGCCGCCCCCGTAGGCGATCAGGTCGCCGCCGGGGCGGGCCTTCAGCCCGTTCACGATCTCGGTGAGGTCGCCGCCCGCGATCTCGGCGTTCTTCCAGGGCGACGCGGTGAGGCTGTCGGAGATGACGACCTTGGGCGTGTCGTTCATCTGGTCGATGGCCTCCTGCGTCTCGCCCTCCGGCCCCGACTCCCAGGCCGGGATGAACCCCTCGGCGAGCTTGCGGCCCAGCACGATGCAGTCGACCGGCCGCATCAGCGCGTCGATGTACCGGCTGATGTCGTCGGTCCAGGGGAACCGCATCCAGTCCATCTCGCCGTTCGGGCCGGCCATGTAGCCGTCCGCGCTGACCTGCACCTGAAGCTTGAACTTACGCATGATCTCCCCCTCGGGTCCGGCTTCACCGTCGTCGTTTCCTGTGCTCGCAGCTTCGCGGACACCGTTTACGGGATCTTTACGGCGCCTCGGAAGGCCGTGGCGGCGGGCGGCGGCAGGAGGACCGGATGCGGTCACCGGGTGGAGGGACGTCCGGCCGCCTGCCACCGTGATGACGGTTGCGCCCTGCCCGACCGGCCGGGGCCGTGGGCGGAGGGCGAGGATGCGGCGACCGATCGCGGCGGCGCTGGCGGCCCTCCTGCTGACCGGCGGGTGCGCCGGACGCGATTCGGCGTCCATCCTCGACGAGGAGACGCTGACCGCGGGCGTGCGCCCGGACCTGCCGGGTATCGGTTTCCGGCGCCCGGACGGCGCGTTCGAGGGCCTGGACGTGGACGTGTCCCGCTACCTCGCCGTGCGGATGGGGAAGAAGGTCCGCTTCGTCCCCGCGCTGGCGAGGGACCGGGAACGGCTGCTCCGCGACGGGGACGTCGACATGGTCCTGACATTCTGGATCGAACCGGAATGGAAGCAGCGGCTCGCCTTCGCGGGCCCGTACCTCCTGTCGTACCAGGACATCCTGGTCCGCGCCGGCGAGCGCGGCGTGCACGGCGTCCGCGACCTGAAAGGGCGCCGGATCTGCGCCGTCACCGGCTCGGGCGCGGCCGAGGCGGTGACGGTCGAGCGGCAGGTGCCGGCCGTGCCGGTGGCCGCGCGCTCCTACGACGAGTGCATGGGCATGCTGGCGGGCGGCCGCATCGACGCCATCACCACGAACGACACCATCCTGGCCGGGCTGAGGGCGCGGTGGGGCGCCGGGTTCCGGCTGCTGAACGCCCGGTTCGGCGAGCGGCGGACGGGCATCGCCGTCCGGCGGGGCGATCCCGACGGCTGCGAGGCGCTCAACAGGGCCATCACCCGGATGTACCAGGACGGGACGATGGCGGCGATCATGCACAGGTGGTTCGGCTCGTCGGGCCTGGACCTGTCCGACGTGCGGGTGCCTCAGTTCGAGGGCTGCCTCTGACCGCCGCTCACCGGCCGCCGTCGCCGCCGCCGACGAGGGGGGCGTCGGTCCGGGAGCCGCCGTGGTTTCCGCCCTGCGGGGCGTCGCCGGCGCCCTCGTTGCCCAGGGTGCCGTTCTTCTTGTTCGGGTTGCTCGTCCTGATCGGGGCGGTCGGGCGGGTCGTGCCGTTGTTGCTCCCCGGACCGCGGGGAGGCGTCGGCTTCATCTTCGTGCCCGTGGTCTTCTTCTGCAGGCCGGGCGCGGACGTCTTGCCGGTCTCGCCCTCGCCCTCGGCCCTGCCCTGCTCCCGGGAGGGCCTGGGCGACGGCTCGGTGCCGGGGCGTTGCGAGGGGCGGGACCCGGGACCGCCGCCCGGCTCGCGGGTCTTGCGCTCGTGAGGCGTCGACGAGGGCCCGGGTGCCGCCTCCTGACCGGGGAAGTTCCCGGTCGCGAAGGCCACGCCGCCGGACAGCAGGATCGAGCCGCCCACCACCGCGATGACCTTGACGGTCAGGAACCGGCGCAGGGCCGCGGCCCGGGAGCGGCGGGCCGGCCGGGGGGCGGCCAGGAAGGCGGCGACGGCGGCGTCCTCTCCCGCGAGCTCGCCGGGGCGGGCCGGCGCGGAGGCCGCCGCGAGCAGTTCGCGCAGCTCGGCGTGGCCGCCGGCGCCGTCGAGCAGCCGCTCGGCGGCGCGCGGGTCCAGCCGTCCGGGCTCGGTGTCGTCGCTCATATCACCCCTTCAGCGCCGCTGCCGCCGCTTCTGTCACCCTGGACGAGGGGGCGGGAGCCCGGCGCGCCGTCGGCGGCGTCCGCGCGGGACGCCGGCAGCCGCTCGGCGAGCCGCCGCAGGCCCCGGTAGGCCGCGGTCCGCACGGCGCCCGCGCGCTTGCCGAGCACCTTGCCCGCCGTCTTGGCGTCCAGGCCCACGACGACGCGCAGCAGCACCGCCTCGGCCTGGTCCCGGGGCAGGTCGGCGATCAGCCGGAGCGCCCGCTCGGTGGCGAGGCCGTCCATGGCGTCCAGCTCGGTGTCGGCATCGGCGGCCATCGCGACCAGCTCCTCGACCGGGAGGTCGGAGCCGGGGCGGCGGGACTTGCGGCGCAGGTGGTCCAGCGCCCGGTGCCGGGTGATCGTCGCGGTCCAGCCGCGGAATCCGTCGAGGTCGCCGCGGAACGTCGGGAGGTCGCGGGCGATCTGCAGCCACGCCTCCGACGTCACGTCCTCCGCGTCCGCGCCGACGATGGCCCCGGCGAACCGGATCAGGCGGGGCTGCACGTCGCGGTAGAGCATGCGGAAGGACTCCTCGTCGCCGTCCTGCGCCGCCCGCAGAGCCCGGCCGAGCTCGTCCTCGTCCACCGCGCCATTGTGCAGGCATTCCCGTTGTGGTGTGACACGTACGCGCGGGTTCGCGCTGATGGAGTGAAAACCCCTCCCGCCCGGCCGCCCCGGCCCCCTCGCACGAGATGACGGACGAAGATGATCGGCAATGCCTCGCACGACCGGGACGAACTGCTTGTCACCGGCATAGCGCCGGTCGCTCCGCCGCCGCCCCGGCCTCTCGCGGAGCCCGTTCCGCTGGAAGAGGCCGAGGCGATGCCCGTCTTCGTCGACGCGACCGGGTGGCGGGCGCGGCTCGGACGCCGGCTGGGCCTGCTCGTCGGCGCGGTGCTGGTGGTGTTCCTGGGCGCGCTCGGCCTCGGCCTGACCACGGGCGCCGACGTTCCGCTGACGCCGTGGAGCGAGCCGTCCGCCCAGCCGCGGGCGAAGGTGAACCGCCCGAGCGTCCCGGCGGGGAAGGCGGGTGAGCGGGCTCCTGCCGCGCGTCCGCTGCCCACCGGACCGGGCGCCCGGTCCCCGCGCACGCCGGCGGTGCCCGCCGGGCCCGGGGCGTCGGCGGCTCCCGCGCCGTCCGGGGCGCCCGCGGCGCCGTCGGCTCCCGCGGCTCCGCCGGCGGCGACGGCGACGAGCACCACCACGAGCGCGCCGGGCAGGTCGCAGGCGACGCCCCCCGCGTGGGGCCACAAGAAGAAGAACGGCTGACATGGGGCGCGGGGAACCGCGGGGGCACTGGATCCTGCTCTCGCTCGGCGGCCTGGTGCTGGCCGTCCTCCTGCTGATGGACGGCTTCGCGGGCGGCACGGTCGGCGAGGCCCCGCGGGCCGATCCGGGGCATTCCGGGGCGGTTCCGTCACGGGTGACCGAGGGCGGTCCCGTCGTCAACCTTTCCGGCGGCGTCCCGAAGAGCCGCCGCATGCCCCCGAAGACGATCGCGCTGACGTTCGACGACGGGCCCGACCCCGAGTGGACGCCGCGGATCCTGGACGTCCTGCGCCGCCACGACGCGCACGCCACGTTCTTCACCGTCGGCTCGCACGTGGCCCGCGAGCCGGCGCTGACCCGCCGCATCCTCCGCGAGGGCCACGAGATCGGCTCGCACACCTACACGCACGCCGACCTCGCCGCCGCGCCGCGCTGGCGGGCGCGCCTGGAGATGGACCTCACCCAACGCGCGCTGGCGGGCGCGGCGGGCGTCCACACCAGGCTGATGCGGATGCCGTACTCCTCCCGCCCGGACGGCCTGACCGCGCCCGAGTGGCGCGCGGCCGAACGGGCGGGAGGGGACGGCTACATCGTCGTCCTCACCGACCGCGACACCGAGGACTGGTCGCGTCCCGGAACCGAGACGATCGTCCAGCGGGCGCTGGCGGCGGGGGCGCGCGGCGAGGGCGCCGTCGTGATGCTGCACGACTCGGGCGGCGACCGGTCCGAGACGGTCGCGGCGGTCGGGCGGATCCTCGACCGGCTCCAGCCGCAGGGCTACCGCTTCACCACGCTCGCGCGGGCACTGGACATGCCGCGCGCCGAGGTCGCGGTGCCCGCGCGCGAGCGGGCCGTCGGCTGGACGCTGGTGACCGCCCAGCGCGCCGCGTCCGGGCTGACCGGCGGCATGAGCGCGGTCTTCGGGGTCGCGGGCCTGCTCTGCGTGCTGCGCCTCGTGGCGCTGCTGGTGTTCGCGCACGTCCACATGCGCCGGGTGCGGCGGCCCGTGGGCCGGCGGCGCAGGCCGACCGGGCCGCCTCCGCCGCCCGGCGGGCTGCCGCCGGACCCGTTCCCGCCCGTCTCCGTGGTCGTGCCGGCCTACAACGAGGAGGCCGGCATCGCGGCGACGGTGACCACGCTGCTGAACACCGACTATCCGGGCACCGTCGAGGTGATCGTGGTGGACGACGGGTCGACCGACGGCACGGCCGCGATCGTCGAGTCCCTGCGCCTGCCCGGGGTGCGGCTCCTCCGCAAGCCGAACGGGGGCAAGCCGAGCGCGCTCAACGCGGGCGTCGCCGCGGCGCGGTCGGAGATCCTCGTGCTGGTGGACGGCGACACCGTCTTCCAGCGCGACACCCTCCGGCACCTGATCGCGCCCTTCGCGGACCCGGAGGTGGGCGCGGTCAGCGGCAACACCAAGGTCGCCAACCGGGGCGGCCTCCTCGGCCGCTGGCAGCACATCGAGTACGTCATCGGCTTCAACCTCGACCGGCGGATGTTCGACCTCCTGCAGTGCATGCCGACCGTGCCGGGCGCGATCGGGGGGTTCCGGCGCTCCGTCCTCGCCGAGGTGGGCGGGGTCCCGGGCGACACGCTCGCCGAGGACACCGACCTCACCATGGCGATCTGCCGCACGGGGCGGCGCGTGGTCTACGAGGAGAAGGCCCTGGCCTGGACGGAGGCGCCGGCGTCGCTGCGGCAGCTGTGGAGGCAGCGGTACCGCTGGTGCTACGGGACGATGCAGGCGATGTGGAAGCACCGGCGCTCCGTCGTCGACCGCGGCGGCTCGGGGCGGTTCGGCCGCCGCTGCCTGCCCTACCTGACGGTGTTCCAGGTGCTGCTGCCCCTGTTCGCCCCGGCCATCGACCTGTTCGCGGTGTTCGGGCTGATCTTCCTCGACCCGCTGGTCCCGGTCGTCTCCTGGACGCTCTTCGTCGCCGCGCAGGCCGCCGCCGGCGCCTACGCCCTGTGGCTGGACGGCGAGTCCGTCCGCCCGCTGTGGGCGCTGCCGCTCCAGCAGTTCGTCTACCGGCAGCTCATGTACCTGGTCGTGGTGCAGTCCGTGGTGACCGCGCTGCTGGGGGCCCGCCTGCGCTGGCACACCATCCGCCGGACCGGGACCTTCGCGGATCTCGGAAGCCGGGAACAATCCCCGGGGCCCGTCGGTTACACATGACAGCCGGTGTGCCTGGTGTCCCCGGGCCTCACCTTTCGCCTTCACGGAATACCGTTCGGCTGGAGCCGTGTTGTGCCTTTCGCCGAGAGGCGACCCGCACACCGGTGCAAGACCAGGGCCCCGCCGGGTCGCACGACCCGGCGGGGCCTGGTCGTGTCTGCGGCAGACTGGCGCCATGAGTCTCGCCGCGCACCTGGAGGAACTCGGCCGCCCGCTGGTGGACGAGCAGCTCCAGCACCCCACCGTGAAGGGCATCGCCCAAGGCAACCTCGACGAGGCCGTGTTCCGCTCCTGGCTGGAGCAGGACTACCTCTTCCTGCACGACTACGTGCGGGTGTTCTCACGCCTCGCGTGGCAGGCCCCCGACGCCCACCTCGGCGACCTGGTCGACCTGGCCCACGCCACCTTCCACGATGAGCTCGACCTGCACCGCTCCCTCTCCGCGAGCTTCGCCGCCGACCTCGACGGCGCCCGGAAAGGGCCCGCGTGCGCCGCCTACACGTCCTTCCTGCTGGAGAGCGCCGCCGTGTACGGCGACGGCCTCGCGGCCCTGTACCCCTGCATGTGGGGCTACTCCACGCTCGGGCGGATCCTCGCCGAGAACCCGCCGGCCGAGCCCCGCTACCGCCGCTGGGTCGACACCTACGCCGACCCCGGCTTCGCGGACCTCGCCGCCCGCATCGCCCAGATGATCGACGAGGCGGACCCCGACCCCGCGACCGCGGAACGCCTCTTCATGGAGGGCATGCGGCACGAAGTGGCCTTCTGGTCCGTGGAGTCCTGAGCCGTCACACGCGGGCGAGCGGGGGATAGTCGACTTAGCCCTCGGCGTGGCCTCCGTAGACGAGCTCCTCCACGGCGCCGGCAAGCGGAGCCGACGCCGCGAACCGCGCGGGGAGGTCGGGGTTGGAGATGAAGAGGCGGCCGTAGGAGAAGACGTCGGCCAGGCCCGCCGCGACGACCTCCTCGCCGGCGCGCCGGGACGTCGGCTCGGGGCCGTTGAAGTTCCCGATCAGCGTGCCCGACCAGCGGGGCCGCAGGTCGGCCAGTGCCCCGTACGCGCCGCGCTCGATGACGTGCAGGTAGGCCAGGCCGAGGGGGTCGAGGGCGTCCACGAGGGCGCGGTAGGTGCCCCGCGGGTCCTCCTCGGCGATCTCGTTCTCCGGGTTGCCGGGGGAGACGCGCAGCCCGACCCGCTCCGGCCCGACCGCGTCCGCGACGGCGCGCACGACGTCGAGCGCGAAGCGCAGCCGGCCCTCGCGGGAGCCGCCGAACCGGTCGGTGCGCCGGTTGGTGTTCTCGGCCAGGAACTGCTGGACGAGGTAGCCGTTCGCGCCGTGCACCTCGACGCCGTCGAACCCGGCCCGGACGGCGTTGCGCGCTTCGGCCGCGAACGCGGCGATCGTCTCCTCGACCTCGGCGGTCGTCAGGGCGCGCGGCGTGACGTGGGGGACGTTCCCCTCCCTGGTGTGGATGCCCGCGGACCGGATGCGCACCGCCGAGGGCGCCACGGGGGCCGCGCCGCCCGGAAGGATGAGCGGATGGGACATCCGGCCCACGTGCCAGAGCTGGGCGAAGATCGTTCCGCCCTCCCGGTGCACGGCGTCCGTCACCTCGCGCCACCCGGCGACCTGCTCCTCCGTCACCAGGCCGGGGATGCCGGGCCCGCCCTTGCCGAGCGGGTGCGGCCAGATCCCCTCGGTGACGATCAGCCCCGCGGTCGCGCGCTGGGCGTAGTACTCCGCGGTCAGCGGGTGGGGGACGCCGGTCGCGTCGTCGGCGCGGCCCCGCGTCATCGGCGCCATCGCGATCCGGTTGCGCAGCCTGAGGCGGGGGCCTTCGTACGGGGCGAGCAGGGGGCTGGTCATCGTCCTGTCCCTCCGGTCGGGCGCCGGGCACTTTCATGCATCTGCATGAGTTGTATGTACATGCACATGTTGGCATCGCGGGTAAACTGGCGTCAAGAGAAAGTGGGGTGCGCGATGAGCGCTGGCACCGAGGCCATGGCGGACGGCACGCTGTGGGACGGCATCGTCGTGCTTCACGGACGGGTCGAGCACCGGCTCGCCAAGGCACTCCAGCGCCGCCACGGGATCGGCCTGTCGGAGTACCGCGCGCTGTGCCACCTCGCCCGCGCCGAGGACGGTGAGCTGCGCATGCAGGAGCTCGCCGACCTGATCGGCCTCAACCAGAGCTCGGTCAGCCGCCTGGTCGCGCGCCTGGAGTCCGCCGGCCTCACCCGCCGCGCGATGTGCCCCAAGGACCGCCGCGGCGTCTACACCGTCATCACCGACGAGGGCCGCGCCGTCCAGGACAAGGCCGCCCCCACCTACGCCGAGACCCTCACCGAGTCCCTGGACGAGGCCGCCGCCGACCCGGCCCTCGCCCCGTTCCTCACTCGCCTGCGCCCCTGACAAAGCGCGACGCCCCGGCACCGAGCCCGAAGACCCGGCAGGTCGTCATCCCCTGCGCCATCGCGGGGGTCGCCACGTTCGCCGCCACGATGATCACCC
>NZ_JBEZJP010000207.1:0-13373 GCF_040653175.1 Actinomadura sp. NPDC048032 | reverse complement strand
CCGATCAGCATCGAGCCGGTGTCGCCCATGAAGATCTTGGCCGGGCTGAAGTTGTGCGGCAGGAAGCCCGCGCACATGCCGAACAGGACCGCGGCGGTGAGGGTCGCGGCGGACAGCGTGGTGAGCCCGTGCGCCTTCGACAGCAGGTAGGCGTAGGAGAACAGCGCCAGCGCGGCGATCCCGACGACGCCGGCGGCGAGGCCGTCCAGCCCGTCGATGAAGTTGACCGCGTTGATCGTGGCGACGACGAGCAGGACGGTGAGCGGGACCCCGTAGGCGGGCGGCAGCGACAGCGAGTCGCCGGTGGGCAGCGGGATCACGTAGACCTGGATGCCCTGCATGATGAAGATCCCGGCGGCCGCGACCTGCCCGGCGAACTTGGTGAGCGCGTCCACCTCCCAGCGGTCGTCGGCGATGCCGATCAGCACGATCAGCCCGCCCGACAGCAGGAGCGCCTTGCTGACGCTGATCCCGCCGTCGCCGAGGACCTTGCGCATCTCGGGCAGGCCGGTGGAGACCACCAGCGCCGCCACCATCCCGCCGAACATCGCGAGGCCGCCCAGCCGGGGCGTCGGGATCACGTGCACGTCGCGGTCGCGCGGGACGGCCTGCGCCCCGAACCACACGGCGAACCTGCGCACCGACGGGGTCAGCAGGTAGGCGACGAGAGCGGCGACCAGGATCGTGAGCAGGTACTCCCGCACTCCCCTGCGCCTCCCTTCGCCGATCAACGATGCCTACGTGCCCCGTCCGGGGCTGAGTTCACCTAGGTAGACGACCCGCCGGAACGATCAGTTCACGTCGCGACCGACCAACTGTAGTCCTCCCGGACGGTCTTCCGCCGCAAATCGGGCACTACCGGTCCGCTGAACGCACATGATCCCGACTCCGACGATCACGAGCGCGAGGCCGGCGAGGCACCGGTCGCCCAGCGAGAACGCCCACGGGCCGCTCGCCGCGACGTCGTCCCCCGCGTCGGCGACGACGAGCAGCGCCCCGGCGGCCGCCAGGCCGGCGCCGGTCCCCCGCCGCGGCGCCGGACGGCGCGCGAGCAGGGGCACGGCGGCGAGCGCGAGGGCCAGCACGGCGGTGCCCGTCCAGTGGCCCGTCCATCGCGGCGGGACGTACCGGGGCGGCGGGACGGCGATCGCGCGCTTGGGCAGCCGGACCCGGATCCGCATCCCCTCGTGCGGGGCGAGCGCGTTCTGGACGAAGTCGATCGCGTACGGGCCGTCGCGGTCGCGCAGGCACCGGGTCGTCGCCCCGGGCGCGCCCGCCCGGCAGGTCGCGTGCCGCAGCGGCACCGGCGCCTGCACCCGGACCGCCGCGTTCCCGATGGGGACGTCCCAGCTCGTCCCGATGGCGTCCCACAGCAGGTCGTCGTGGTCGGCGCGGGGGGTGAACGCGCGGCGCACCTCGTACTCGATCACGTAGGCCTGGCGGCCCCGGACCTCGCGGTGCCGGTCGCCGACGCTGATCCGCACGTCGCGCAGGAACCGGGTCGTGCGGACGCGGGCCGGGGCGCCGGTGGAGGAACTGCTGCTGACGTTGCGGACCTCGTAGAGGCGGTCGCCGCGGCGGAACGGCACGTGCCGGACGATCCCGTGCTCCCCCGCCTGGTCGAAGTCGTAGGTGATCGTCTCCCGGACGTACAGCACGCCGTCGGTGCCGATGGTGAGGACGACGTCGTAGGCCGGGATGCTCTCGCCGCGGTAGGCCGGCTCGGGGGGCGGCGCGACGCCCGAGGACCCGGGCGCGGGCTCGGCGCCGGCCGGCCGGCCGGCGCAGGCGGGCAGGCCGAGCACGAGGAACAGCAGCAGCAGCCCCGCGAGGGTCGCGGAGCGCCGGACACGGCCACGCACGTCGGGCATGTTTCCACCGTTGCCATGATCGTGGCGGCGTAACGCGGTCGATGCGGCCGACCGGTAAGCCCTTTGCCCCTCGCGCGGACGCTCGGGGGCGCCTTGGACGCCTCCGGCGCCGGATCGGTTCGCCCGACGGCCGGATCCGTCCTGCCCCGGTCAGATGGACATCCCTACAGAAAACCGCTGGTAAGGGACTGCTAGGTTATCGCTCGCTAACCCCCCCAATCCGAACACGGAGGGACCTATGCGGCGAATCGCTGCAGTCGCCCTGACCGCCGGCACGCTGATGGCCGGCATGGCCGCCGTCGGAGCCCCCGCCGAAGCCGCCACCGGCAGCTGGAAGCCCTACAACTCCTACAGCCACGTGGCCGCATGGGGCTCCTACACCCGCAGCGGCGGCAGCACCGCCGTCACGGGCTACCTCGCCGACGACAAGAAGAACGGCTGGACCTCCTGCGTCCGCTTCAAGTTCACCGAGGGCTCCAAGGTGTACTGGTCGCGCTTCAAGATCATCGGCGTGGCGCCCGACGGCACCAAGTACAACTTCGACGGCAAGGCCACCGTCAAGATCAGCGTGAAGTCGTCCTACGGCAGCCACATGTGGGTGCAGGAGTGCGGCCGGAACAAGAAGACCGGCAAGTACTACTACGGCAAGGGCAAGAAGATCTTCTGATCCCCTCCCCCCTTCCGCCTGACGACACAGGCCCCGCCCGGCCCGGCGGGGCCTTCGCGCTTTCCCGGGCCCCCGTCGGCCCGGCTCACCAGTCCAGGTCGTAGAAGTCCCCGCCCACCTTGATCCGCGAGATCCCGTCCGGCTTTCGGAGATCGACCAGCCCGTAGCCGGTCACCAGGAACCTTCCGGTGGCGTCGCCCTTCATGGCGGGGTCGCCCGCGAACGAAGCGCTCCGGCGCCGGGTCGACCGCAGGACGCGGCCGTCGCCCGCCGACACCTCCAGAACCTCGAACCCGGCGTCGGCGGTCACCTCCGGGGCGTCGCCCCCGCCGGCGGAGACCGACCCCGCCGCACCCTCGATCACGAAGACGCGCCGACCGTCCGGAGCGGCCGCGACTCCCTCGAATATCCGCGGCGAGGTCACGGCGCGGACGGGGCGGGCCGTGGACGGCGGGGCGCCGTCCCCTCCCAGCGGCAGGAAACGGATTTCCTGCATGGTCTTTTCCGGCCCCCTGTACCAGGAGCGCACGAAGAACAGCCGGTCCCCGGATCCGTCCCAGGAAAGCCGGTCGGCCAGCGCCACCCGCGATTCCCGCCATTCATGCCGGTCTCCGGTCGCCGAATCCACTATCGCGATTCTGGCGTTCGAGGCGATTCGCGTGATCGGCGGGTCGCCGCAGTCGACCAGGCCGTAGGCCAGCCGGCGGCCGTCCGGCGTGACCGCGAGGGATCCCTGTCCCGCAGGCTCCCCGGAAACGGCCGAACCGGCCACCTCCGAACTCCGGACGATCTTTCCCGACCCGTTGATCGAGAACTTCTCGACCCTCGTCACGCACCTCGTTCTCGCTCGTTTCAGAACGAAGAGCGTCCGCCCGTCGCCGGTGGCGGCGATGCTCAGGAAATTCGTTCCCGCGGGGGCGGATTTCGTGTCCAGGAGGCGGCCGGTGCGGGATTCGCGTACCTCGACGCGGCGCCCCGCCGCGGCCCGCGCTGGGGGAAGGGACGCGGCTTGTCCGCGTCCACCCTGCCGGCCGGGGCGAGCCGGACGTCCCGTCCGTCCACCCGGCACCGGAAGAAGGAGAGGAGCCCGAGCCCGGCGTCCTCCGCGGGGACGGCACTTTGATCACCATGCATGCACGGTTGATGCACGCGCCCCGCCGCTCGCTGCTTCCTCCGCCGAAAATTTCTACAGATTCCGCACAGGGATGTCAGAAGCCCTGGTCATGCGTCCGGCGCACCGGCCGTCCGTCCCCCGGACGCGGGAGCGCCCGGCCGTGCCGCGCCCAGGGCCGGAGACGTCCGGCGGACGCGCGCCTTAGGGTCGGCGTGTGCGCACGGACGAGAGCCTCGGGCGGTGGCCCCGCCCCGCCGACGTGGGCGTCCCGCTCGCCGTCGCGGGCGTCCAGCTCTCCGGCACCTGGTTCCTGGCCGAGGGCGGCGGGGAACCGCTCGGCGGCGCCCGCTGGCCTCTGGTCGCGGGCTCGATCGTCCTGGCGGCCGCGGCGCTGGTGTGGCGGCGCGTGGCGCCCGTGCCGGTGCTCGCCGCCGCGATCTCGCTGAGCGCATCGGCGATCGTCGCCGCGGGCACGGCGGACACCGCCGTCAGCGGGCTCGCCGACGGCGTCGCCCTGTACTCGGTGGCGGTGCACAGGGAACGCCGGGACGCGGTCCTCGGATGCCTGGCCGCCTACGCCGTCGCCTTCGCGGTCTACCTCCCGTACGCGCGAGGACCGGGCGATCTCTTCTCCAACGAGTTCCTGGACGGCGTCCTCTACCTGGGCATCGCCGCATTCGGCCAGCTCCGCCGGCAGCGCGAGGTGGCACGGAGCGGCCTGCGGGCGCGGCTGGCCGACATCGAGAGCGAGAGCCGCGCGGCGGCCGAGGCGGAGCGCGAGCGCCTGGCCAGGGAAGTCCATGACATCGCCGGCCACCATCTGAGCGCCGTCGCCGTCCACACGGGGGCGGCGGCCCGCCGAGCCGACTCCGAACTGGTGGCCCAGGCCCTCGCCGTCGCGGCCGAGACGGGCCGCGAGGTGCTGAGATCGGTGAGCGGGCTGGTGGACGTCGTGGCCCCTCGGGAGGGCCACGGCGGCCTGAAAGAACTGCTGCCTCCCCTGTGCCAGGGCCTGAACCGGCTGGGCATCCCGGTGTCCCTGCGGGTGGAGGGGCGGGCGCGCAGGCTCCCCGCCGAGGTGACGACGACCGCCTACCGGATCGTCCAGGAGTCGCTCACCAACGCCATGCGCTATTCGGCGGGCGCCGAGGTGCGGGTCTCCGTCCGTTACGCGCCGCGCGCGGTGAGACTGACGATCGAGAACGACGCCGCCGCAACCCGCGCGGCCGTCCCCGCGCTGGGAGGGGGCAGAGGCATCCAGGGCATGCGGGAGCGGGCGGCCGGGCTCGGCGGCGTCCTCACGGCCGGCCCCACGGCGGCGGGCGGCTGGTCGGTCGCCGCGCACCTCCCGTCGGGTCCGCGCCACCGGCGGGGATGGCCGGAGATCCTCGACGGCGTGGCGGTCGCCTTCTGCGCGTTCCTGCCGCTCCTGGGCTTCGTGCCGCCGGACCCTCTGGTCACGGGGCGGCCCGGGGCCGAGCTCCTCCTGCTCGGCGTCGCGCTCACGCTCAGAGCCGTCCCGCTGTGGTGGAGGCGGCACGCGCCCCGCGCCGTGCTCGCGCTGATCGTCTCGGCGGACGCCGCCCTGGCCGTCGCCTGGGGACTGTGGTCACGGGACCTGCTCGGCCTCCTGGTCCTGGGAAGCGCCGCGGAGCTGGTCGCCGTCTACTCGCTCGCCTGCTACAGGCCGGACGGGGCGCGCACCTGGCCCGCGGCGCTCGCCGCTCCGCTCCCCTGGGGGCTCGGCCTGGGCTTCCTGCTGGTCGCCGACCATGAGGTGGCGGCGGACGGCCCGACACCTGCCGCGTTCGCGTTCGGGCTGGTGACCGCCGTCGTGTGCACGGCGCCCCTCACGCTCGCGGCCTGGACGCTGGGCGTCACCACCGCGTCCAGGAGCCGCCGGTGGGGGGAGTCCGCGCTCGACGCCGTCTCCGCACGGGCGGGGGACGCCGTGCAGGCCGAACGCGACCGCGTCGCCGCGGGACTGAACGGGACCGTCCTGCACCACACCGTCAGGCTGGTGACGGTCGCCGAGGCGGGCCTGGGCGGTACGGACGGCGACGCGCACGAGGCCGTCGGCCGTGCGGCGGAGCTCGCGCGGGCCGCCCTCACGGAGATGCGCGCGCTACTGGACGCATGGGAGAGGACATGAGCATCCGGGTGCTGGTGGTGGACGACCAGGCCGTCGTCCGCGCGGGCTTCACCGCGATCATCAACGGCGAGCCGGACCTGGAGGTCGTGGGGCAGGCCGGGGACGGCGCCGAGGCGCTGCGCGCCGTCCCCCGGTGCCGCCCCGACGTGGTGCTGATGGACATCCGGATGCCCGGCGTCGACGGCCTGGCCGCCTCCCGGGAACTGGCCGCCACCGGGTCGCCCGCACGGGTGCTGGTGCTGACGACGTTCCACCGCGACGAGTACGTCTTCGGCGCGCTGCGCGCCGGGGCCTCGGGCTTCCTCCTCAAGGACTGCGACCCTCAGGAGCTCGTGGACGCCATCCGCACGGTCGCCGGCGGCGAGGCCCTGCTCGCCCCGGCCGTGACCCGCCGCCTCATCGACGCCTTCGTCACCGGCGCCATCAGCCCGCCGTCGGTCCCCGACGGCCGCCTGGAGGCGCTCACCCCCCGGGAACGCGACGTCCTCGTGCGGATGGCGAGCGGCCTCAGCAACACCGAGATCAGCGCCGCGCTGGGAATCGGCACCGCGACCGTGAAGACCCACGTCAACGCGATCCTCGGCAAGCTGCGGCTGCGGGACCGGGTGCAGGCCACGATCTTCGCCTACGACGCCGGCCTCGTCCGTCCGGGGGCCGCCCCTCCACCCGGGGGTTGAGGCGGCGGCCGACCGCCCGGCCGACCGCGGTCCGTCCCGCCGCAGGACGCGCGGGCGGCACGCGGCGCGCTTTCCTTGATCCATGACCTGCGAACACGACCGGCCGGACGGCGAGGCCACCACCGGAGAGAAGGCGGCCGTCCCCGAACCGGACGAGGGACCCGACCCGGACGAGGGACTCGATGCGGCATGGATACTTCCGGCACTGCTCATCCTGGCGGCGAAGGGCGTCCGCGCCGGCGGCGAGGGCGGGCCGTGGGACGTCCTGGCCATCGGGCTGGCGGCGTGCGCGGCGCTCGCCACCGTCGTCGTCTTCGTCAAGGCCGTCAGGCGGCGCGCCTACGAGACCATGACGACGATCGCGGTCGCGACGCTGTTCGTCGGAGCCGTCGCCTACGCCAGGGGCGACGTTCCCTGAGCGCCCGCCCGCGCGAGGAAGAGGCGAGAACTTCCAGGCCGGGTCCCCCACCTCGGAGGAGGACGAGGCGAAGACCCGGTGGAGACGCCGGGGAGACGTGCACGAGAAGCCGGGAAGACGCCGCGGAGACCCCCTCTTGTTGATCTGATCCCGCGGGCCAGGGCGGCTCGCGGCGGACACCGGTTCCGCCGGATCGATCTGGAGGAAACCTCCCATGAACAAGCAGCGGTTCGCCGCGAAGGCGGCGGGCGTCTCCCTGGCCGCGGTGCTGGGCCTCGGGGTGGCGGGCCCCGCCTTCGGCGCCACGGCGGAGGCCGGCCGCACGGCCGCGCCCGTCACGGCGGTCCAGCAGCCCGCCCCGTCCCGGTTCAGCGCCGCCGACACCGCCGCGCTCCGGCAGATCGGCTTCTCCGGTCGCGAGATCCAGCAGCTCCAGCAGGACCTCGCGCGAAAGGGCGGCCTCAGCACCCTCCTGAAGATCCTCAAGAAGGCGGGCAAGCTCAAGTCGGCGATCAAGGCGGCGAAGAAGGCGGCGAAGAAGGGCTGGAAGGCCTTCAACGCAGGCCCCATGCGGGCGTTCGTCGAGCAGGCGGTCGGCGCCGCCGTGATCGTCCGGACCCCGGAGGCGCGGCGGCTCGCGGCCCTGCTCGGCCGGGCGGGCCTCGACGTCCGCGACGGACCCGACGGCGATCTCCAGGTGCGCGGCAGCCGGGCGCTCGCCGCCGAGACGGTCCGGTTGTCCCGCAGCCGGTCCACGTGGTGGTGCCTCGGCACGGCCGCGGCCCTGGCCCTCGCCTCGGCGGTCCTCGCGGCCCGGGTCCCGGAGGAGGGAGGCGCCGTCACCGTCGTGGACGTCCTCGCCGGGCTGTCGTTCGGCGCTGCTCCTGTGGTCGCTGGTGGGAGAGAGCGCCGCCGGGATGCTGCCGCGCGTGGGAGGCGCCCTGGCCGGGTGGATGCCCTTCACCGCGGTCGGCGGACTCGTGGACCCGGACGCGGGGTCGCGCGTCCCCTACGGCGCCTCCGGGCAGGTGGCGTACGCGATCGTCGCCGGGCCGGCATTGCTGGCCCTCGGCATGGCCGCCGGTCGCCGCGGGGACCCCTGACCGGGCCGTCGCCGGAAGCCCGGGACGGCTCCGGCGCTAGGCGGCGCCGGGGTCGTCCTCGTCCTTGCGGAGCGACGGCTTGGGGTTCGGGGCAGGGGCTTCCTGGAGGGGCTCAGAGGGCTCTCGGGGAGTCTGCGGAGGCTCTTCCTTGGTGAGGGAAGGCTTGGCCGTCTCGGTGATGGAGGGGGCCTCTGCGGGCTTCTCGGGCTCGTCCTCTTCGGTGAGCAGGACGCCGACCACGGCGCGGAGCTTGTCCTCGGAGATGGCGCCGGCGCGCAGGAGCCGGGGCACCGGCCCCGTCAGGTCGATGATCGTGGAGGGGTCGGCGTGGCCGGAGGTGCCGCCGTCCAGGTAGACCGCGACCGAGTCGCCCAGCATCTTCTCGGCCTCGTCGGCCGTGCGGGCCGCCGGACGGCCGGACAGGTTCGCGCTGCTGACGGCGAGAGGCCCGGTCTCCTTGAGCAGTTCGACGGCGAGCTCGTGCATCGGCATCCGGATCGCGACGGTGCCCTTCGTCTCGCCGAGGTCCCACATGAGGTTGGGATTGGCGCGGCAGACCAGGGTCAGCGCCCCCGGCCAGAACTCGTCGATGAGGTCCTGCCCGTAGGTGCCGAGGTCGTCCACGAGCGCCGTGGCGGCGCGGACGGAGCCGACCAGCACCGGCGGCGGCATCTCGCGGCCCCGGCCCTTGGCGTCCAGGAGGGCGGTCACGGCGGGCGGCATGAACGCGTCCACGCCGACCCCGTACACGGTGTCGGTCGGCAGGACGATCAGCTCGCCGCGCCGGACGGCCGAGAAGGCCTCGGCGATCCCCCGGCTGCGCTCCATCGGCTCTGAGCAGTCGTAACGTCGGCTCACGGTCGCCTGTCTTCCCATCTGCACAGCGCTCGCGGGTATGGCACCGACCAGGATAGCGGGGCTAGTCGGCGGCCAGGCGCGCGGTGACGAAGCGGTCCCGGTTCGCCAGGTCGCGCCGGTTGCGCACGTCGCGCCAGCCGTGCTCCTCCGCGAAGACCCAGTACACGCCGTTGCCCTGCAGATCGCTGTGCTCGACCGCCGCGTAGCCGCCGGGGCGCAGGAGGCGCCGGGCGGTGCGCTCCACCACGCGGATCGCGTCCAGGCCGTCGTCGCCGCCGCCCCACAGCGCGTCGGCGGGATCGTGGTCGCGGACGTCGCGCGGGACGTACTCCCACTCGCTCATCGGAATGTACGGGGGGTTGCTGACGACGAGGTCGACGGTGCCGTCCAGCTCGGTGAGGGCGGTCCCGAAGTCGTCCAGATGCAGGCGGACACGGCCCCGCTCGTCCAGCTCCTCCACGTTGCGTGTCGCGTGGACGAAGGCGGTCGGGTCCTTCTCGACGGCGTGCACGCGGGCGCGGGGCGCCTCCAGCGCGATGGACAGCGCGATCGCGGCGGAGCCGGTGCCGAGGTCGACGACGAGGGGGTCGCGGACGTCCATGTCGCGCAGCGTCTCCAGCGCCCAGCCGACCATCACCTCGGTCTCCGGGCGCGGCACGAACACACCGGGCCCGACCTTCAGCTCCAGGTACCGGAAGAACGCGCGGCCGGTGATGTGCTGCAGCGGCTCCCCCGCCTCGCGGCGCGCGACGAACTCCCAGAACCGGGCGTCGAACGCGCTGTCGGGGACGCCGTGCAGCTCCGAGCGCCGCACCCGGTGCACGGCCGCCGCGAGCTCCTCGGCGTCGGCGCGGGGCGAGGCGGCGCCCGCGTCGGCGAGCCGCGCGGTCGCCCTGGCGATCTCGTCGAGCAGCAGGTTCATGATCCTGCCTTCCGAGGGGGGACGACCCCCCACGCCCCCCGGTTCGCCGCGCTCATGCGTGCCTTCCGAGGGGGGGCGACCCCCCACGCCCCCCGGTTCGCTGCGCTCATGACTTCTGGGCTTCGGCCAGGCGGCGTTCCATCTCGGCGTCGACCAGCGCCTGCGTGACGTTGTGGAGGTCGCCGTCCAGCACCTGGTCGAGGTTGTAGGCCTTGTAGCCGACCCGGTGGTCGGAGATCCGGTTCTCCGGGTAGTTGTACGTGCGCACCCGCTCGGACCGGTCCACGGTGCGGACCTGGCTCTTGCGCTCGGCGGAGGCGGCCGCGTCGGCCTCCTCCTGCGCCATCGCCAGCAGCCGGGAGCGCAGGATGCGCAGCGCCTGCTCCTTGTTCTGCAGCTGGCTCTTCTCGTTCTGGCAGGAGACGACGACGCCGGTCGGCAGGTGCGTGATGCGGACCGCGGAGTCGGTCGTGTTGACGCTCTGCCCGCCCGGCCCGGACGAGCGGTACACGTCGATGCGCAGGTCGTTCGGGTCGACCTGGACGTCGACGTCCTCGGCCTCGGGCGTCACCAGGACGCCGACGGCGCTGGTGTGGATGCGCCCCTGCGACTCGGTCGCGGGCACCCGCTGCACCCGGTGGACGCCGCCCTCGAACTTCAGCCGCGTCCAGACCCCCTCCTCCTGGGCGCCCTTGGCCTTCACCGCGACCGTGACGTCCTTGTACCCGCCGAGGTCGGAGGGGTGGGAGTCGAGGATCTCGGTCTTCCAGCCGACGCGCTCGGCGTAGCGGAGGTACATGCGCAGCAGGTCGCCGGCGAACAGCGCCGACTCCTCGCCGCCCTCGCCCGCCTTGACCTCCAGGATGACGTCCTTGCCGTCGCTCGGGTCGCGGGGGACGAGCAGCCGCCGCAGCCGCTCCTCCAGCTCCGTGCGGCGCTTCGCGAGGTCGTCGGCCTCGGCGGCGAACGCGGCGTCCTCGCCGCCGAGCTCGCGGGCCGTGGCGAGGTCGTCCTCGGTCGCGGACAGCTCGCGGTGCGTCTCGACGATCGGGCGCAGCTCCGCGTAACGCTTGCCGAGCTTGCGCGCCAGGCTCTGGTCGGCATGGACGGACGGGTCGGCGAGCCGTTCCTCGATGCCCGCGTATTCGCTGATCAGATCGTCGAGATTCACGCTGTGTCCTGGCCCGTTGCGGTGCGGGGACGGCCGCCCCCGCACCGGTTTCGGACGGCCCGGGGACCGTGGGGTCCCCGGGCCGCCCCTGATGTCCGCCGTGCGGCTCGCCCTACTTGTCGGCCTTCTTCTTGCCGAAGCGCTGCTCGAAGCGCGCGACCCGGCCACCGGTGTCGAGGATCTTCTGCTTGCCCGTGTAGAACGGGTGGCAGTTCGAGCACACGTCCGCGTGGATCACGCCGTTCTCGGCGGTGCTGCGGGTCTCGAAGGTGTTGCCGCACGTACACGTCACGGTCGTGACGACGTAGTTCGGGTGAATGTCGGGCTTCATCGGTTCTCCTCGCTTCAGGCGGTCGCCGGGCGCCCCCGATCCGCATGGCGAAGCCATGGGAGATGTGGGAGGCGTGAACCGGTACCGCAGCGGTTGCACACCAAGTGTGCCAGATACCCGAACGTCGCGAGGTCACCGGGCATTCCCGATCCGGGCGGGAGGCGCGGGGCCCGCCGCCCCCGCCTAGTGCAGCCCCAGGTAGGCAAGGACGGCCATGACGCGCCGGTGGCCGCCCTGGGCGGGCTGCAGGCCCAGCTTCATGAAGATGTTGGAGATGTGCTTCTCCACGGCGCCCTCGGTGACGACGAGGTCCGCGGCGATGGCGCCGTTCGAGCGCCCCTGCGCCATCAGCCCGAGCACCTCGCGCTCGCGCGGGGTCAGCGCCTCCAGCGGGTCGCCGGTGCGGCGCCGGCCGAGCAGCTGGCCGATCACCTCGGGGTCGATGACCGTCCCGCCCGCGGCGATGCGGCGCACCGCGTCGATGAACTCCTCGACGTCCGACACCCGCTCCTTCAGCAGGTAGCCGACCCCCTGGGCGCCGCCGCCGATCAGGTCCGTGGCGTAGCGCTCCTCCACGTACTGCGACAGCACGAGGATCGGCGTGCCCGGGCGGCGCTCCCGGACGCCGAGGGCCGCGCGCAGCCCCTCGTCGGTGAACGACGGCGGCATCCGGACGTCCACGATGGCGAGGTCGGGGGCGTGCTCCTCGACGATCCCGAGGAGGCCGGGGCCGTCGCCCACCGTCGCCACCGTCTCGATCCCGGCGTCGGCGAGCAGCCGGACGAGCCCTTCCCGCAACAGCACCGAGTCCTCGGCGATCACTACCCGCATCCGGCCATTATCGTGCCCGGCGCGCCACCCCGCGCCGCGATCACCACGTGCAGGGCAGATCCGCGCGGACGATCGTGGGGCCGCCGGGCGGGCTGTCCACGATCAGCATGCCGTCGATCGTCGCCGCCCGGTCGGCCAGCCCGGCCAGGCCGCCGTCCGGCCGCGCGACCGCGCCGCCCACCCCGTTGTCGACCACCTCGACGACCACCCAGCGGTCCTCGCGCGCCACCCGGACGGACGCGCGGGTCGCGCGGGCGTACTTGGCGATGTTGGCCAGCGACTCGGCGACGATGAAGTAGGCGATGCTCTCGACCGCGGCGGGCGGGCGCTCGGGCAGGTCGACCTCCACCTCGACGGGGACCGGGGCGCGCCCGGCCAGCCCGGACAGCGCCGGGTCCAGGCCGCGGTCGGTGAGGATCGCCGGGTAGATCCCGCGGGCGAGGTCGCGCAGCTCGGAGATCGCCTCCCGGGTGCCCGCGTGCGCCTGCTCGATCAGCGCCCGCGCGCCCTCGGGGTCCTCGTCGAGCTTGGCGCGGGCGCGGCCGATGTCCATCGCCACGGCCAGCAGCCGCTGCTGGGCCCCGTCGTGCAGATCGCGCTCGATGCGGCGCCGCTCGAACTCGGCCGCGTCCACCCCGCGGGCGCGGCTGGCCCGCAGGTGCTCGGTCCGCTCGCGCAGCGCCGCGTTCTCGCGCTGCGACGGGCTCGGGCCCAGCATCAGCGCGGCGAACGCGGCGTGCCCCATCGCGATCGCGCGCGTCACGTACATCGCCGGGACGAGGAGCGCCAACCCCAGGAGCGAGACCGGCAGCGCCTCCACGGGGTTGCCCGCCCAGTACGAGACCCCGAAGTTGACCTCGGCCCCGCCGGACACCGCCACGATCACCGGGAGGAACAGCAGCGTGCCCGTCCCGGCCCACGCGATCGCCGACACGCCGAACTCGACCAGCGTGATCGGGAAGAGCGCGGCGAAGTAGACCAGGTCCTTCCAGGTGCCCGGATCCCCCGCCATCCCCTTGAGCTTGGCCAGCGGGTTGCGGCCCGCCGGCATGCGCCGGTAGGGGGCCGGGATCCGGACGCCGAACGCCGCCAGGACGAACCGCCGCTCGACCGCCGCGCCGAACCGCCACGCGACCATCAGCAGCGCCAGCAGCGGGACGCCCACCCAGATGATCAGCAGCGCCACGGACAGGGTCAGCCCGACGGCGAGGACGACGAACCAGGCCAGCCCGCCCACGAGCAGCCGCTTCAGGTCATG
>NZ_JBEZJP010000206.1:0-13406 GCF_040653175.1 Actinomadura sp. NPDC048032 | reverse complement strand
CACCCAGACGTGACCCCGGCGGCGCCCCCACACCCAGTGGGGACGCCGCGTTCGACGTGGCGGCCAGCACGGCGCTGTGGATGCGCGAATCGCGGGCAGGTCCGGCCGTCAGAAGACGGGCTTGGGCACCAGAACGACGCGCCAGCCGTCCGGGTCCGCGAAGGTCAGAGCGCCGTTCTCGACCCAATAGGGATTCTCCGCCGGCACCGGTTCGTGCCCGGCCGCCACGAGCCGTTCGACCACATCGCGCATCTGCGCCTCGCCCGCGAAGTACAGCACGAGCAGATTGTCGCCGGTGGGCGCCGGACACGGGCTCCCGTCGGCGTGCGAGGTGAACTCCAGGTGGTAGTCGGTGCCGGGCAGACCGAGCATCACGCCGTCATAACCGGCGTGGCCGGTGAACCGGGAGAGCTCGGGCAGGCCCAAGTGGTCCCTATAAAAGGTGACCACCTCGTCCAGCCTGTCGGTGGGCCGCGCAACCCGAACCTGGACCACCCCAAGCCCGTCCGGCCATGCTTGCGTCTCCGTGGCCATGCCCATAACGGTACACCGCGCCCCGAATTATGAACCGATGGTCCTTCATGCCTTGCGCCGCCGTTCGCGTCGCATGGCCTACACGCCCGGCGGGACAACGATGCGCGGAGTGGAAACAGGGAAATCGTGATCATCATCTATCTGTTGATCCTGCCCGCCCTGCTCTACAACATCATGAAATGGAGACGCCCCCGGCGCACAGGCATACGCACTACAGGCATAGTGGTCCGCCACGTCGAAAGACGGGGAGAGAAGAACACTTACGAAGTTCCGGTGATCGCCTTCTTCAACGAGACAGGAAAGAGATTCGACTTCATTCCGCCCGAGCCGAGACCCGCATCGCCGAAGGCAAGGCAGGCGTCCCCCACCAGGACAACGCCTACGCGCTCGCCGCCCACGTCATGCCGTACTTCGGACACGAAGCCCCATGATGTGCGTTGTGAGCACGAGCGCGCCGTCGCGACTTGGCCGTCTTCAACTCACTGAGCACGATGCGCGTCTTCGCCCGCAGCTCTTATCACGGTCCCTGAGTCGCCTCACCGCATGCGTGAGCCGAAGCGTCCCGACCTCCCCAGTCAAGGGGCAGCGGCGATGCGCGGTCGGCACGGTCCGCCGCCCCCGCAGCCGAGGGACGAGGCGTAGGTGACGCCCCCCGCCCCGCCCCCTACCTTTGTCGGCATGAGGCCGGAGCCGCAGGCCGCTCCGCACCTAGCTCGACTTGCGGCCCCTGCGACGGTCGAGCCAAGCGAGGAAAGCCTGGGAGGCCCTGATCGAAAAAGAAGGGTCTCCGCCACCCTGCAGCGACTGCGCTCCGATGAATTTCGCGTTGGGATCCTGGCGTCGTTCATACTCGGCGTTGGTCTGTCCAGGAATGCGCTTCTTAGGTGCAGTCATCGTGGCTCCAACCGTCGTGGCGGATCTCGCCTCATGGCGCGAGCCGCGGTCTCGACAGTCAGACGCTTTGTTCCCCCCTCCGGTTGCCCCAACGAGGTGACTACGGCTACCGACCACGGCCCTCGCATCAGCGCCTTGGGATCCGGTCGACTGACTTCCAGCGCGCAGTTGAGCCGCAACAGCGTGCAGCGCAAAGGCTCACAACGTTGCCCCCTAGGCGGCTGAGCCCCGCACCAGCACGACTCCGACCTCGCACGATGCACCGCTACCGAGCGAACATCCCGACGGTGCGCAGAACGGGACGCGGACGCCGTGCTTGCGTTCGAGCGCGCTCGAACTCCTAGCGTCACCGGCATGACATCTCAACCAGGCACTCAGCGGACATGGATCATCACCGGCGCGTCGGCGGGCTTCGGTCGTGCCATCGCCGAGTGCGCGATCGGGCGGGGCGACAACGTGGTGCTGGCCGTGCGGCGGCCCGGGTCGGTGGCCGACCTCGCGGACGCCCACCGCGACCAGGTGCTGGTCGCCGAACTCGACGTGCGTGACACCGGGCGCGCCGGGGACGTCGTACAGGCGGCGGTCGACCGGTTCGGTCGGGTGGACGTGCTGGTGAACAACGCCGGCCGCGGGGTCGTCGGCGCGGCCGAGGAGGTCGGCGACGAGGAACTCCGCGCGTCTTTGGAACTGCACCTTCTGGGTCCGGCGGCGCTCGTGCGGGCCGTCCTGCCGCACTTCCGTGAGCAACGGTCGGGCACGATCGTGCAGATGAGCAGCCAAGGCGGGCGCATCTCCTTCCCCGGCGTCGGCGCGTACTCGGCCGGCAAGTTCGCGCTCGAAGGCTGGTCGGAGGCGCTGGCCGGCGAGGTCGCGCCGTTCGGGGTCCGAGTGATGATCGTCGAGCCGAGCCGGTTCCGCACCTCGTTCAACGCGCCCGACGTGCTCGGGGTCGCCGACGCCAGCGCCGCGTACACCGGGCTCCTGGGGGCCGTCCGCAACGACATGGCGGGCGCCGACGGGGTTCAAGAGGGCGACCCGGTACGGGCCGCGGAGATCATCGTGGACCTGGTCGCCGGTGACGAGTTGCCGCTGCGCCTTCCGCTCGGGCGTGAGGCGGTCGAGCGCATCGGAAGGTCCTACCGGCAGAACCTGGAGGAGCTCGAACGCTGGGCCCCTACCGCGCGTGCCGCCGACTTCCCCGGCGCCGCCGCATCCGCCCGGCCGATCTAGAGTGTGGCCATGGCCACGGACGATCTGATGTCGAGGGCGCTCGCCGCCCTCGACGAGGTCGACGGCCCGATGTCGGTCGAGGTGATCCACCGCCTCGTCGACGTCGGCGCCGCCACCGACCCCATGACCATCACGGAGGTCGCCGACCTGCTCGACATGTCGCCGCACACGCTGCGCTACTACGAGCGGATCGGGCTGGTCGAGGTGGCCCGCGACGCCAGCGGCCACCGCAGCTACGACGCGGCGGCGGTCCGGAGACTGGTGTTCCTGACCCGCATGCGCCTGTCCGGGATGGCCATGCGCGACCTCCAGCACTACATGCGGCTGGCAGACGAGGGCGACGACACCGTCCCCGAGCGCCTCGACCTGCTGCTCGAACACCGCGACACGATCCGCCGCCAACTCAAGGAGCTCACCCTGTCGCTCGCGGCGACCGAATACAAAATCGCCACCTACGGCGGCCACACCAGCCCCACGTCAACGGAGAAGAGCTGACCCCTCGGCACCGAACCACGCCGAACCGGTCCACCGCGCCCAGTCAGCACGGCCCCCCTCGTCCTCATCACTTGGGGCGGAGGCATCGAGTTGACCGAACTCCGCGTCAAGGACCTCGACTTCGCCACCGGCATCCTCACCGTCAGGCCGCTCCGTCGTCGAACTCGTTCCCAAGTTCCACCCCGAAGGCCGCCGCTTCCTGGTAAAGGACTACCCCAAGGGCAAGCGCTGGCGTCGCTTCAAGCTCAGCCCCCAGATCGTCGCGAAGCTCAAGGCCCACGTAGAGGCCAGCGACCTCGTCCCCGACGACCTCTTCTTCAGCCGCCACCGAGCCGAGCCGCCCAACCTTGAACTCCTGGGGCCCGACGCCCTCACCTTCGAAGCCCCGAACGGCCGCACCTACACCCACGGAACGACCACGGCCTACAGCCTCGGCAAGTGCAAATGCCACCACTGCCGAGCCGCCTACGCCGCCTACCGGGCCGAGCGCCGCGTCCAGGGCAAGGACAGCCCCCGCAAGCCACGCGTCATCGACGAAGACCCCCACATCTCCGCGAACTGGTTCCGCACCCGCTGCTGGCACCCAGCCCGAGCCGCCGCCGACCTCGGCTGTTCACCCCGCATCCACGACCTCCGCCACGCCCACGCCTCCTGGCTCCTAGCCGGCGGCGCCGACCTCCAGGTCGTCAAAGAACGCCTCGGCCACCGCAAGATCTCCACAACCGAGCGCTACCTCCCTCCCCACCGCCGACGAAACCGCCCTAGAAGCCCAACTCGCCGAAGCCCAAGCCAAGATCACCCAACTACAGGCGATCCTCGCCGACCAGATGATCGCCCAGCACACCGAAACAAGACCAAACCTGCGCTCCATGTAGCGCGCCTCAGGATGGATCCGGGAGCGGAGGAGTCGACATGATGGCGTCCAGTACTCGGAGGCCGAGGAACTCGCGAGTGAGGCCGAGAGCCTGTCTTGGCGTCCCGCTGCGAGGAAATGCGTCAGGCCAAGCCCCACTAGCTCGTACGTGAGTTCTGCCCCTCTCGCCGGGGCAGTCGGCTCCTACCATTGGTAGGATTGAGTCGTGGACGCCAAGCGAGCTACCGCCAACCAGCCTCTTCGTGTCGCGAAGCGCCGCAAGGCCGCGAGTGGGCACAGCGCGACCGAGAAGTTGTCGGCCACCATCCGCCGCGGCCGCAAGGCCGAGATCCGTGAACAAGCCCGCAAGCTGGGTCTGTCCGATTCCGCCTACGTTGATGAGGCGATCGCGGCCAAGCTCCAACTCGACGCCCTCGCCGAGTTCGTTGACGAGCTGGAAGAACAGCACGGGGCGTTCAGCGAGGACGAGATCCAGGCCGCCCTCGCCGCCTGGCCGTCTGCGCAAGATCAGTGAGCGCCGCTCGAGGCCGTCGGGCTGCCAGGCTTGGCGGAACTTTGGTACTTGACAACGATGCCATCAACAAGGTGGCCACGGACCGCGACGTTGCGATCTTCTTTGCTGCTGCGCTGCGCAAGCAGGCACGCTTGGTCATGTCCAGTGTCGTGCTGACAGAGATCCTTCGCGGCTCCGACCGGGACACGAAGCTGAATCATGTGCTGTCCAGCACCAGAACGGTCGTTGAGCCTGTCACCGAGGACCTCGCACGCGCCGCCGGGAAGCTGATCGGTGACGCGGGGTTCGACTCAACGGAGGTTGTAGACGCCTTGGTCGCCGCGACGGCTCACATGTAT
This sequence comes from Actinomadura sp. NPDC048032, assembly GCF_040653175.1. Classification (NCBI taxonomy): domain Bacteria; kingdom Bacillati; phylum Actinomycetota; class Actinomycetes; order Streptosporangiales; family Thermomonosporaceae; genus Actinomadura; species Actinomadura sp. NPDC048032. The sequence continues at coordinate 8,527 of NZ_JBEZJP010000206.1, read as the reverse complement.
GCCGACCGGGCGGAGGCGGCAGGGCAACAGCCTGATGTGCTGATCTTGACCGCCGACTCCACACATCTACCGGGGCTGGCCGGTGATCGAAAGGGAGTAAGGGTGCAGAACGTAAAGGACTTTCGCCGGCCTGCGTGAGCGCCGGCTGGCGGTGCGGCTGAGAATCAGCCCCCGGACGCCTGGCGAGGTGGTGCCTCGCTGCACGGCGGCAACTCCGCGAGGCTGAGGACGGCGGCGCGGCTGTACTGCAATCCCGAGTCTGACGTGATCGTCGAGACTGCCGACTGAGACCCAGAGCAGGGGCACAGGAACCTTAGCGAGCGATAGAGCAGGACGAGACGCCACCCCCCCAGGCGTCAGAGCCACAAGGAAACCCTGCGCGGCCTGCGGCGACGGCCCTGCGACGTCGTCTACCGGATCAAGAGGTCGGGATACCTTTCTATGCGCCGCTGCTTAGAGCGTGTCTCACGTGGTGCTGTGAAGGTGCTGCTCCTGCGCCGTGTCTCACGGTGCGTCGCTATGCTCGCCGCGTGGGCGAGATCGTGGTGGTGCGTGATGGCTTTGGCCCCGAGGTCCTGCTTGTGCATGGCGGTGCTGGCCCGCGGACGACGTGGGGCGCTTTGGCTCCGCTGGCCGATCGGTGGACGCTGGCATATGTCCATCGCCGTGGCTATCCGCCGAGTCCACCACCGCAGGAGTGTCAGGACTTCGAGGTGGACGCCCTGGACTTGGCGCCGCTGCTCGTCGGCCGCCCGCACGTTGTCGCCCACTCCTACGGCGCCCTCGGGGCGTTGATCGCGGCCGCCGCCGCGCCCGGCGGCGTGCGCTCGCTCACCCTGATCGAGCCGCCGCTCCACTACCTTGTCCCTGACGATCCCGAGGTGTCGCGGCTCGAGCGCATCGCCGATGCGGTCCTCACCCACGGGATGGACATGGACCCGGCCGAGTTGCGCGAGTTCCTCCATCTCGCGGGCGCGCCCCTCGGTGACGGCCCGCTCCCCGAGAACGTGGTTGCCGGCGTTCGGCGGGCGCAGGGTGGTCGGCCGACCAGAGAGGCGCACCCACAGCTCGACGCGATCCGTGACGCCGGCGTCCCAGTGCTCGTCGCGTCCGGAGACCACGCGGCCGCGCTCGAGCGGATCTGCGACGCTCTGGCGGATGTGCTCGGTGGCGAGCGCAGCGTGCATCCGGGCGCTGGTCACTTCGTCGCCGCAGCACCGGGCTTCGCCGAACAGCTTGAGGCCTTCCTACGCAAGAGCGTCACGTGGCAAGCTGCTTCCAGCAGGTGAGCGTGGCGGCGAAGGTGAGGAACGCGGCGAACAGGTTGGCCGAGCGTTCGTAGCGGACGGTGAGCCGGCGGTAGCCGCAGATCCAGGCGATTGTGCGCTCGATCTTCCAACGGTGCCGGCCGAGCCGCTCGCTGGATTCGATGCCGCGGCGCGCGATGCGCGGCGTGACACCGCGGCGGCGCAGCCAGGCGCGCAGTTCAGCCGAGTCGTATCCCTTGTCCGCGCGGGCCTTGTCCGGTCGGCGGCGGCGCGGTCCGCGCCGGGAGCGGATCAGCGGCAAGGCCATGAACAAAGGCTTGAACGCCTCGATGTCGGCGGTGTTGGCCGCCGAGACACCGACCACCAGCGGCAGCCCGGCGGCGTCGGACAGCACGTGGAGTTTGCTGCCTCTCTTGGCCCGATCGACCGGATTGGGGCCGGTCAGCGATCCCCCTTTTCGCCCGGACGGCGGCGGCGTCCACGATCGCCGCAGCCCAGTCGATCTGACCCTTGGCTCCGAGCTCGTCCAGCACCGCCCGGTGCAGCCGGGGCCACAGCCCGGCCCGGGTCCAGGCGGTGAACCGGCGATGCGCCGTGGCCGGTGAGACACCGAACTCGGCCGGCAGGTGCCACCAGGCACACCCGCTGGTCAGCACGTACACGATCGCGGTGAACACCGCCCGATCCTCGACCGGCCCGGTCCCGCCACCCTGGCGGCGCGGGGTGAACTGCGGAATCAACGAGGCGGTCAGTTCCCACAACTCGTCCGGAACCAACCTCAACGCCAGATCGGATGCCACAGTCTCAGATCATCCCGCAGATCACCTCACAACCACGTGAGACACGCTCTTAGCACGGAGAGAGGACGTTAACTGGACAAACTCGGAAGCCCCACCTGGCTAGTGATCAACGCGGCGCATGAGCTCGGACGTACACGCGCCTACCAGCTCGCTCGCCGAGAGCAGTTCCCCTGCAAGGTGATCCGCATCGGCGCGAGCTATCGCATCGTGACGGTCGATCTCCGCCGGCTGCTCGGCATCGAGCCGAGCTAGCGAGCCGTCCAACGAACGAAGGTCCGATTCCCCTCCGGGAGCCGGACCTTCCGTGTTGAGGACGCAAGGTCCGTCACCGTGCTGATCTCAACCAGGGACGGTCAGACCGTGATCACGAAGCACGACAGTTGAACCAGGATGGCGTCCAGGCGTGCCAGATCCCAGTGACAAATGGGTGACAAATGATCTTCAGGAGGGCATCCGAGATCGCCCGCAGGGCTCTGACCTGGGTAAATATGGGAGCGGGCGACGGGAATCGAACCCGCGTAGCCAGTTTGGAAGACTGGGGCTCTACCATTGAGCTACGCCCGCTAGGCGATCTTCGGGCCCGGATGGGTCTCGATCGCCATCCCGTAGCGTACAGGGTCTTCGGGGTGGACGTGCCGGGGGCGGAGCGGGCGGGGGCCGATCGGGACTACACTTCTCGCGTCATCGCGTTCGGCGGTGGTGTGCGGGCTGTAGCGCAGTTTGGTAGCGCACTGGCTTTGGGTGCCAGGGGTCGTGGGTTCAAATCCCGCCAGCCCGACCGAGATCAGGTAGGAAGGACGACGTCCGCCTTCGTCGTGTTCCGGATGCGCTGGAAGCCCGAGCGCAGGAGCAGGACCCAGTGGGCCCACCACCCGAGCAACGTTCCCGTTCGGGGTCTGGGGCGGCGCGCGTTTGGGCCGTGTGGGGTGACGTGTTTGCTGGTGTCAGTCCAACCGGCTGCCACGGGGGTGGTGCCGTCAGGGTCACCCGGCTTTGAGTGCGTCTGTGGTGGTGTTGAAGCCGGACGTCTCGTCCCATGCAACAGTCGACCAGAGGTTGGTCAGTGCCAGCCACACGCGGGTCTATCTGTGCTTCCAGGTCACTGCCCCAGACGCCGTGAACATCGTCGGGTGATGCAGCGATCACGCGTTCTGCGATGAACTCGACGTCCGCACACAGCTCGAAGTCGATCCGGCCGACAGCGGGCGCTCCCGTTAGAGGGGCCTCGACCGGGGGCTGGGGCACGCCCTGGGGTTAGGCCGATCCGATATTCTTACAGACAGGTTTGTTCTGTCGAGGTGGGGGCGGGATGGGGCCACTCCAGGCGGGGGATCCCGTTGGGGTCGGCGGGTACCGGGTTCTCGCCCGGCTCGGTGCCGGTGGGATGGGGGTCGTCTATCTTGCCCGGTCGCCGGGTGGGCGGCTGGCGGCCCTCAAGCTCATCCGGCCGGATGCCGCCGACGACCCGGGGTTCCGGGAGCGGTTCCGGCGTGAGATCGGCGCGGCGGGCAAGGTCAGCGGGCTGTACACGGCTTCCGTGCTGGACGCCGACGCCGAAGCGCCGCAGCCGTGGTTCGCCGCCGCCTTCGTCCCCGCGCCCACGCTGAAGGAGGCCGTCGAGGACGGCGGGGCGCTGCCCGAGCCGGCCGTCCGCGCGCTGGGCGCGGGGCTCGCCGAGGCGCTGCGGGCCGTTCACAGGGCGGGGCTGGTGCACCGCGATCTCAAGCCCGGCAACATCCTGCTGGCCGAGGACGGACCCAGGATCATCGACTTCGGGATCGCCAAGGTCATCGACGCCACGCAGATCACCCGTACCGGCGGCATGATCGGCACGCTGGCGTACCTGGCGCCCGAGCAGATCGCCGGCGCCAAGGACGCGGGGCCTGCGGCGGACGTGTTCGCGCTGGGGGGCGTGCTGGTCCACGCGGCGACGGGAGCCCGGCCGTTCGGGGAGGGTGACCCGGGCGCGCTGCTCTACGAGATCCTGTACGGCGAGCCCCGTCTGGACGGGCTGCCTGAGTCGCTGCGGAGCACCGTGGCCGCCTGCCTGGCCAAGGAACCGGCCCGGCGGCCTCCACTCGCGGACGTTCTCGCGGCGCTGATCCCCGCCGATCCTTCCGCGCTCCTCTCCCCCGCCCTGCGACGGGACCTGGCGGCGAGGGAGGCCAAGGCGAACCGGGTCGCGTCCGGGCCCGTGACGCTGCCGCCGCCGCTGCCGAGGATCGAGGAGACGGTCCCCGACGGCCTGCGGCGGCGGCGTGTGCTGGGGCTGGCCGCCGGGGCGGCGGTCGCCGTGACCGGCATCGGCGCGGGGACGGCGGGCTGGGCCCTGGCGGGCGGGAAGTCCAAGCCCGCCAAGCCCGCGCCCCGCGGGACCGCCCTCGCCGCCGCGCCCGCGCCGGCGTGGACCTTCGTCCCGCCCGCGCCCGTCGGGTCCGACAAATCGCACGTGCTGGTCGCGGGCGGTGTCGTGCTGTGGGGCGGCGAAGACGCGGCATACGGGGTGGACGCCGCGTCCGGGCGGCGGCTGTGGACGGCGGACGTCAGCATGTTCGCCGGCTGTGCGGTCCACGGGTCGACGTTCGTCCTCCCGAACGGCGGCGGTCTCGACGGGAAGTCGACGATCAGCCTGGTCGACGCGGCATCGGGTGAGGCGACGCATCTGCCGATGCCCGACGGCGCGTTTCCCCGCTCCGTCTTCGGCGTGGTCGACGGCGCGGCCCTGCTGCAGTCGGGGACGTACTCGGACGAGGGCGTCCCTGTCGTGTGGGCCGTCGACCTCGCCGGCGGCAAGGCCCGCTGGCGGTTCCCTCTCGCCGACTCGGACGCCTCCGGCGCGGCCGACCGGAACGGCCTGTACCTCAATGTGAAGCACACGCTCTTCGCCGTCGACCTCGTCACCGGCCGCAGGCGCTGGACCGTCGACTGGTCCAAAGACGGGGGTGAGTGGCTGACCCAGGGCATCGCGGTATCCGGCGGCAGGGTGTTCGGAAACTTCGCCGATACGCTCCAGGCGGTCGACACGGCCGGTGGGAAGAGCGTGTGGTCGCGGACCGCCGGCGCGGAGTTCCCCTCCGTCCTGCCCGCGGCCGGCAAGGTGATCTTCCGGGGTGACGACCTGCACGCTCACGACCGCGGGACGGGGGCCCCCGCGTGGTCCCTGGCCGGTCCGGAGAAGTTCGTCTCCGAGTCGGGGCACGACGCGGCGTCGGGCGACGTCCTCGCGGTCGCGTTCGAAGGAGGCGTCTTCGCCGCCACGGCCTCCGGCCGGGGGCTGTGGGCGCACTGGGGCGACGTCCCCCGCGCCGGGAAATGGGACGTCGCCGTGTCCGGCTCGTCGGTCCTCGCGACCGATCATGAGCGGCTGCTCTGCTTCCGGGCGGCCTCGTGACGGCCCGGCCAGGGCCCGAAGACCCCGGCCGCATCGGCGGGTACCGGGTGCTTCGGCGGCTGGGCGAGGGCGGCATGGGACGGGTGTACCTGGGCGCGTCCCCGGCCGGACGGGCGGTGGCGATCAAGGTGGTGCGGCCGGAGCTCGCCGGGGATCCGGCGTTCCGGGCGAGGTTCCGGGCGGAGGTCGCGGCCGCCCAGCGGGTCAGCGGCGCGTTCACCAGCCCGGTGGTCGAGGCCGAGCCGGACGGGGCCGTCCCATGGCTGGCGACCGCGTACGTCAACGGCCTCAGCCTGAAGGAGACGGTCGAGCGGTACGGGCCGATGCCCGAGCCGCTGCTGCGCACGCTCGGCGCCGGGCTGGGCGAGGCGCTGATCGCGATCCACGCGGCGGGGCTGCTGCACCGCGACCTCAAACCGGCCAACATCCTTCTGGCCAAGGACGGGCCCCGGGTCATCGACTTCGGCATCAGCAGGGCCGCCGACCATGACGCGTCCCGCGGGTCCACGCGGGCGCTCACCTCCGAGGGGCAGATCATCGGCTCCCCCGGGTACATGTCCCCCGAGCAGATCCGCGGCGGGACGCTCACCGCGGCCGCCGACGTGTTCGCCTTCGGGGCCGTGCTGGCCTTCGCCGCCACCGGCCGTCCCCCTTTCGGCAGGGACGAGCTGCCCGCGATCATCCACCGGACCTTGCACGAGGCGCCCGATCTGAACGGCGTCCCGGCGTCCCTGGAGCGGATGGTGGCCGCCTGCCTGAGCCGCGACCCCGGTGAGCGCCCGCCCACCGAACTGCTGCCGTCGCTTCTGGCGGCCGAGCCGGTGGCCCCCGGCTGGCTTCCGGGCTCCCTCGGCGAGGAGCTGCGGCAGCGGGAGAACACGCTCCTCCTGGACATGCGGGAGCTCGCCAAGGGCCGCACCCGCCGGCGGCTGCTGCTCGGCGGCGCCGCCGCCGCGGGACTCGCCGTCGTCGGCGGGGGGACGGCCGCGGCACTGGCCGCGGCCGACGGCGGGGCCGGGCGGGGGCCCGCCCCGCCGAAGCCGCTGTGGCGGACGACGATCGGCGACCTCAGCGACCGGCGCTTCGCCGTCGAGGTCCTCTCCCGGACGGTCGTCCCCCACGACGAGGGGCCGGTGTACCGCTGGCACTCGCTCGACACCGGGCGACAGCTGTGGTCCAGCAGGTTCTCCGTCGCCGTCACCGGACCCAGCATGATCTATGGGATCCCGGACGAGGAGGACCGGCTGATCGCCATGGACGAGTCCCACCGGGTCAGGTGGAGCAGCGACGTGGCCGCCGGCAACGACTACCCCGAGCTGCTGGGGCCGGACGACGGGAAACTCGTCATCACCGGCCGGGACCGGACGGTCTTCGGCGTGGACGCCGCCACCGGCAGCCGGCTCTGGGCCTACGAGTGGCCCTCCGAGACCTTCTTCAGCCTCCTCTACGGCATCACGAACCACACCCTCGTCGCGATCGGCACCCCCCGCGGGGCCGACAGCCTGCTCGTCGGGCTCGACACCGCGACGGGCGCGGTCCGCTGGGCCGATCCGGAGGGCGGCCTGACCTCCGTCCCCGAGGGCGGCGGGAACCTGATCTTCCGCAACCCGTCGGGGGTCAGGCTCGAGGCGCGGGCCGCCGACACGGGCCGCGGTCTCTGGGCCGTCGAGCTTCCCAAGGCCGCGGCGAATCCCCACGACGAAAGGCGGCTCTCGCAGGACTTCACCGTCGCAGCCGGGACGGTCTACACCGGCAGCCCGACCTTGTACGCCCTGGACGCGTCCACCGGCCGGGAGCTGTGGACCTACACACCGACCTCACCCGGCGGGCAGGAACGAAGCCTCCTGGTCAGCGGGAAGCACGCCTATATCCTCGACAACCCGCGGCTCATCGCGCTCGACGCCCGCACGGGCCGCCGGGTCTGGTCCGTCGACACGCCCGCGGCCCGCACCGCCCCGCTGGTCGCCGCCGGCGGAATGATCTGCACCGGGGTGGCCGGAGCCACGGGCGCCGGGCTCTACGGCTGGGACGCCGAGACGGGCGAACTCGTCTGGAACCACCCCGTCTCCACCCCCTCCCCGACCAGGCAATGGGCGCTCGCCACCCGCGACCGCACCCTGGTGGCCGCCCAGGACAAAACCCTCCTGGCCTTCCGGCTCTCCTGAGACGGAGCGGGCGCGGCCGACGCCAGGCCGAGTGGCCAGATCGTTCGAGCGGGCTACGGGGCCGTCGGGTGGGGTTCGCAGAGGAGCTTCGCGGATCTACTGCTTCTTGCCTCGTGGACGGCGGCGACGCGGGCGAACGAGCGCGGGCTCATCGTCGCCTTCCATGCGCCGAGCGGTTGCACGAGACATTCGGTGTGCTCGGACGGGTCCAGGACGATCTGGCCGAGTTCGGCGTCCGTGAGCGTCCCGCCGTCGAAGACGAACCCGATCTTCGCGCAGGGCCATCCCGGGTGGGGTGGAAGGAAGTGCGTCAGAAGGAGGACGGGCGGTCCGTCGAAATCGATGCCGGTTTCCTCCCTGCACTCCCGGACGGCCGTGGCGAACGGAGTGGGGTCGCCGTGCTCGACGTTGCCGCCGGGGAACTGCCAGGTCTCCACGCCCAGCGCTGAGCGCAGGAGGAGGGGATCACCATCGACGTCGGTGAAGTACAGGGCGGCGTACATGGTGGCGTTCGGAAGCGTCTGGACGTACTCCTCGGGAGGCAACCAGCTCACGGGACTCCGATCTGCTCGTGGAGGTGTCCTCGGCATCATGGCGGTATGAGTGCTTGGGTCTATATACGCGGGTGGCTGGAGTTTCACGGGCAGAGGGCCGAGGCCGAGCGCATCATCCGCCACGGGGACCCTGCGGGGTGGGTGTTTCCGGAAGGCGGCTGGCTCGACGCGGCGTGCTACGCCCGCGCGGTTCGCTCCTCCGGTTCCGACGATGTTCTCGGCCAGGTCCGGCAGATCGCGGCCCTCCCCGCCGCCGACGAGGACGGCGACCGGGTCTGCGGGCTCTTCCTCGTCTTCCACGAGGAGGGGCACCAGATCGAATGGCAGGTCAGGGACGGGCGAGTCCAGG
>NZ_JBEZJP010000205.1:0-13436 GCF_040653175.1 Actinomadura sp. NPDC048032 | reverse complement strand
CTGCGCGAACGACCTGCTCGCGCTCGGCGTGCTGCGCGTCCTGCTGCAGGCCGGGATCAAGCCGCCGGCGGACGTCGCCCTGCTCGACGGCCTCGGCGTCGAGCGGGCCGCCTACGCCGGGGTGTCGCTCGGAGGCGCGGTCGGGACGGCCCTCGCGCTGCGCGCCCCGGAGCGCGTCGCCAGCCTGGTCCTGTGCTGCACGTCCCCGCGCTTCGGCGACCCGAGGGCCTGGCGCGAACGCGCCGCGCTGGTCCGCCGCGAGGGGGTCGGCCCCGTCGCCGACGGCGCCGCGGAACGCTGGTTCACGCCGTCCTTCACCGGCGCGGAGCCCTACGTGGCGATGCTCCGGGCCACCGACGCCGAGGGCTACGCCCGTTGCTGCGAGGCCCTGGCCGCGTTCGACGCGACCGCGCGCCTGGCCGAGGTCCGCGCGCCGGCCCTGGTGGTCGCCGGGGCGCAGGACGGCCCGACCCCGCCGCGCGGCCACGCCGACCGGCTCGCCGCCGGCATCCCGGGCGCCCGCCTCACGGTGGTCGAGGGCGCCGGGCACCTGGCGAACGCCGAACGCCCCGCCGAGGTCACCGAGGCGATCACCGCGCACCTGGACCGCACCTGGAAGGGAGCCCGCCGATGAGCGAGCGCATGTCCGACGGGGAACGGCACGCGCAGGGCATGAGGACGCGGCGGGAGGTGCTCGGCGACGCCCACGTCGACCGCGCCGAGGCCCGCAAGGACGGCTTCACCGCCGACTTCCAGGACCTCATCACCCGCTACGCGTGGGGCGACGTCTGGAGCCGCCCGGGCCTGGACCGCAGGACCCGCAGCTGCGTCACGCTGACCGCGATGGTCGCGGGCGGCCACCTGGACGAGCTCGCCATGCACGTCCGCGCGGCGCTCCGCAACGGGCTGACCCCCGACGAGATCGGGGAGGTGCTCCTGCAGACGGCGATCTATTGTGGAGTGCCCGCCGCGAACTCGGCGTTCGCCGTCGCCCAGCGGGTACTGAACGAACGGGAGTGACGGGCGCGGGCCCGGGCGGAGGAGCCACGTGGGAGGGGACGGGACGGAGCGCGCGCGGCCGGTCAGCGTGGCGGGCAAGGTCATGGCCATCCTGAACGCCTTCGCGCAGGGCGATGTCCGCCTCAACCTGAGCGAGATCTGCCGCCGCGCCGGCCTGCCGCTCGCGACCGGCCACCGGCTCGTCGGAGAGCTGGTCGGCGGCGGGTTCCTGGAGCGGGTGCCGGACGGGACGTACCGCATCGGCACCCGGCTGTGGCGCATCGGCAGCCAGGCCCCGGCGGTCACCGGGCTGCGGGAGCTGGCCCTCCCGCACATGGAGGACCTGTACGAGGCCACCCACGACAACGTCCAGCTCGGCGTGCTCCGCGACGACCGGGTGCTGATCGTGGAGCGGCTGCGCGGGACGCGGTCGGTGCCGGTGGTGACCCAGGTCGGCGCGACGCTGCCGCTGCACACCACCGGCGTCGGGAAGGTGCTGCTGGCGTTCGCGCCGCCGCGGGTGCGGGAGGAGGTCCTGGCCGGCGAGCTGCCCCGGCACGCGGCGCGCTCCATCACCGACCCCGGCGAGCTGCGGCGCTGCGTCGAGCAGGTCGTCCGCTCCGGCTACGCGGTGACCCGCGACGAGATGACGCTCGGCGCGTCGTCCGTCGGCGCCCCCGTGCGCGACGGCGCGGGCGACGTGGTCGCGGCGATGTCGCTGGTGTCGAGCACCCGCGGCGCCGACCTGCGGCGGCTGCTGCCGCCGCTGACGACCGCGGTGCGCGCCCTGTCCCGGGACGTGGCGGCGCACTGGCGGGGAGGCCCCGAGATGTTTTCCGCTGAGCGGAACACCGGCGCCTGAACCTGCGGCGACGCGCGCGAACATCGGCGGCGGGGCCGAACGAGGAGGAACGATGCGCACCCAGGTCGCGATCATCGGCGGCGGGCCGGCGGGCCTGCTGCTGTCGCATCTGCTCCATCTCCAGGGGATCGACTCGGTGGTCCTGGAGAGCCGCGACCGCGACTACGTGGAGCACCGGCAGCGGGCGGGGATGCTGGAGCAGGGCACGACCGACGTCCTGCGCGAGAGCGGCGCGGGCGGGCGGCTGGACCGGGAGGGCCTGGTCCACCGGGGGCTCGAACTGCGGTTCGGCGGCGCCGGGCACCGGGTCCCGCTGACCGACCTCACCGGCCGGACCGTGACCGTCTACGCGCAGACCGAGATCGTCAAGGACCTCGTCGCCCGGCGGCTGGCCGACGGCGGCGACGTGCGGTTCGAGGCGGAGGTCGTCGCGCTGGACGCCTCCGCGCCGAGCGTGACCTTCGACGAGGGCGGCCGGACCCGCACCCTGGACTGCGACTACGTCGCCGGCTGCGACGGGTTCCACGGCGTCGGCCGCCCGGCGGTGCCGGGGCTGCGGACGTTCGAGCGCGAGTACCCGTTCGCCTGGCTCGGGATCCTCGCCGACGTCCCGCCCTCCACCGACGAGCTGATCTACGCCCACCACGACCGCGGGTTCGCGCTGCACAGCCTGCGCTCCCCGCGGGTGAGCCGCCTCTACCTCCAGGTGCCGCCGGACGAGGACCTCGCCGCGTGGCCCGACGCCCGGATCTGGGACGAGCTCGCGGCGCGGTTCGCGACCGACGACGGGTGGGAGCTGCGCGAGGGGCCGATCACCGACAGGTCGATCACGCCGATGCGCAGCTTCGTGGCCGAGCCGCTCCGGCACGACCGGCTGTTCCTCGCCGGGGACGCGGGGCACATCGTCCCGCCGACCGGGGCGAAGGGCCTCAACCTGGCGGTGTCCGACGTGACGGTCCTGGCGCGGGCGTTCGCCGAGCGGTACGCCTCCGGGTCGCACGCGCTGCTGGACGGCTACTCCGACGCGTGCCTGCGGCGGGTGTGGCGGGCCGAGCACTTCTCGTACTGGATGACCACGCTGCTGCACACCGACCCGTCCGCGACCGGCTTCGAGCGGCGGCTCCAGCGCTCACATCTGGACTACGTGGCCTCCTCGGAGGCGGCCCAGACGTCCCTGGCCGAGAACTACACCGGCCTTCCGCTCGTCTAGCCGGGGCCGGGGCTCCGCGGCGGCCGGGTGAGATGCACGTCACCAAAATTGGCAGACCCTGAAATTTTGCCACCTAGGCAAGTTCGGTCTACGGTGAGACCCGTGGCGCCGCCGCGGCCCCCCGGCCTCCGGCGCGCGCCGCGCCCCACGCGGACGCGGAAGGTGAAAGGCTTCGGCATCTGCTCGACGTCGCCGCCCGGCCCGGCAGCGGCCGCGAGCCGCCCCCGCCCGGCCCTGACCGGCGCAGAACCCGATGCGAAGGACAGCGCAGTGAGCCTCCTCGACCGGCCGCCCCGCCAGGCCGCCGCATTATCACGACTGCGCAGGCCGGGACGCGCCGGCGCGGCCGCGGGACGCCCCGGCGGCCGGCCGCGGCCCGTCCGCGAGCTCCTGCTGATCATCGTGCTGTTCGCCGCCTACAAGCTCGGGCGGCTGCTGGCGGACGGGCGGGTGAGCGAGGCGTTCGACAACGCCCACCGCGTCCTGCGCCTGGAGCGCCTCCTCGGGCTGCCGGGCGAGGCGGGCGTCCAGCATGGCCTGCTGCACAGCGAGCTCCTCGTGCACGCGGCCAACTCCTACTACGCCTACGTGCACTTCCCGGCGGCGGTGCTGTTCCTGCTCTGGATCTACCTGCGGCGGCCCGCCCACTACCGGTGGGTGCGCCGGGTGCTCGTGGCGCTGACCGCGGCCGCGCTCGTCCTGCACCTGCTCGTGCCGCTGGCGCCGCCCCGCATGCTGCCCGCGGCGGGGCTCGTCGACACCGCCGCCCGGTACGGGCCCTCCGTGTACGGGGCGCCGCAGACCGACACGATCGCCAACCAGTACGCGGCCATGCCGTCCCTGCACATCGGCTGGGCGGCGGTCATCGCGCTCGGGCTGGTCGTCACGTCCCGGACACGGTGGCGGTGGATGTGGCTCCTGCACCCGATCGCGACGATCGCGGTCGTCGTCGGCACCGCCAACCACTACTGGCTGGACGGGATCGTGGTGCTGGCGCTGCTGTCGGTCACCGTTCTCCTGCTGCGCCCGCCGCCGGCGGACGGGCCCGCCGGCTAGCCGGCGGGCTCCGCGCCCAGCGTCTCCAGCAGCTCGGTCACCGGCTGCAGCTTCTCGTACAACAGCAGGACGGGCTCGCCCGGCTCCGCCATGTCCAGCGCCGAGGTCAGCGCGCCCTTCAGGTCGCCGGCCGGATGGTGGCGCACGTCGGGCCGGACGTCCCGGAGCCCCTGGACGATCAACCGGGTCATCTCGCCCGAGCGGCGCCCCCGCAGGTCCTCGTCCTCGTAGACGACGACGCGGCCGAACGAGGCCGCCAGCGCCCGGGCGGTCTCGCTCACCAGCTCGTCGGAGCGGTCGCCCGGCAGCGTCACCGCCGCGACCCCGGCGCCGCCCCAGCGCCGCGCGACGAACGCGCCCATCGCCCCGACCGCCGCCGGGTTGTGGGCGTAGTCGACGAGGACGGGGTTGGCGCCGACCTGGTACACGCAGCCCCGTCCGGGGTTGCGCGTGTGCGGGTCGAACGAGCGCAGCGCCCGCGCCACCACCTCCACCGGCACCCCGAGGGCGCGGGCGGCGGCCGCCGCGGCGAGCGCGTTGGCGATCACGTGGCGGGCGTGCCCGCCGAACGAGCCCGCCACCTCGGCGGCCGGCAGGATCGGGGTCCGGCGGTCGCCGCGCGCCTCGGTCAGCCACCCGTCCCTGACGCTGTACCCGGCGCCGCCGCCGCCCAGGTGGCGGGCGAGGACGGGCGCGTCGGGGGACAGGGCGAAGTAGCGCAGCACCGGGTCGCGCTCGCGGACCCCCGGCCGCCCGGCGATGCCCGCCGACGCCTCGTCCTCGGCGTTGAGGACCACGTGGCCGCCGCGGCGGATCTCCTCGGCGACCAGGGACTTGATGTCGACCAGGTCGTCGACGGACTCGGTGTCGTCGACGCCGAGGTGGTCGCGGGTGATGTTGGTGACGACCGCGACGTCGGCGCGGTCGTAGCCGAGGCCGCGCCGCACGATGCCGCCCCGCGCGGTCTCCAGCACGGCGGCCTCCACCGACCGGTCGCCGAGCACCATCTCCGCCGAGCGCGGCCCGGACGCGTCGGACCGGTGGACCAGGCGCCCGCCGACGTACACGCCCTCGGTGCTGGTCATGCCGGTGCGGCGCCCGTCCAGCTCCAGCATGTGCGCGATCATCCGGACGGTCGTGGTCTTGCCGTTGGTGCCGGTGACCGACACGACCGGCACCCGCGACGGCGTCCCCTCCGGGTACATCAGCCCGATGATGTCGCCGGCGACGTCGCGCCCCGCGCCCTGGTGCGGCGCCAGGTGCATCCGCAGGCCAGGCGCGGCGTTGACCTCCAGGATCCCGGCGGCGCCGCGCTCGGCGGGCGGCGGTGAGGCGGCGTCGGGCAGCCGCAGGTCGATGCCGCACACGTCCATGCCGACGGCCGCGGCGGCCCGCACGCACATCGCGGCGACCTCCGGGTGGACGTCCGCGGTCACGTCCCGGCTGGTGCCGCCGGTGGACAGGTTCGCGTTGCGGCGCAGCCACACCCGCTCCCCGTCGGCGGGCACCGACCCCGGGCCGTGCCCCTGCCGCTCCAGCAGCGCCAGCTCGGTGGGGCCGAGGACGAGCCGGGTCAGCGGCCGGTCGTGGCCCTCGCCGCGCGCCGGGTCGGCGTTGACCCGCTCCACCAGCGCCGCGACCGCGGCCGTCCCGTCGCCGGTCACGCACGCGGCGGTCAGCTCGGCCGCCGCCGCGACCTGGCCGCCGACCACCAGCACCCGGTAGTCCTTGCCCGGGATGTAGCTCTCGACGAGGACCTCGCCGCCGTCGCCGGCCGCCGACGCGAACGCGGCCACCACCTCCGGCGGAGTGGTCAGCTCGATGTGCACGCCCTCGCCCTGGTGCCCGGCGAGCGGTTTGACGACCACGGGGCCGCCGATGGCGCGCAGCGCCTCCAGCGCCTCGCCCGGGGACGCCGCGACGCGCCCCTCCGGCACGGGCAGGCCGGCGTCGGCGAGCAGGCGGTGCGCGAGCCGCTTGTCGCCCGCGACCTCCATCCCGATCGCCGAGGTGGCGTCGGTCATCGCCGCCCACACCGTCCGGCGGTACCGCCCGTACCCGAGGCGCAGCAGGTTGAGCCCGCCGACCCGGCGGACCGGCACGCCCCGCTCGCGGGCCGCCCGCGCCAGCGCCGCCGTGCTCACCCCGAGCCGCTCCTGCTCGTGGACGGCGGCGACGCGGGCCAGGTCGGCCGAGGTGTCGGGGACGAGCCCGGCGAGCGCCCCGTTCACGATCCGCACCGCCAGGGTGATCAGCCGCTCCACCACCGGGCTCGCGGACGGCTCGTCGGGCGGGCACTCCAGGATCACGTCGTACTCGGCGGGCCCGCCCGCGCGCACCGTGCGGCCGAAGAACACCTCGCGGCCGATCAGCCCGGACAGCTCCAGCGTGACGTGCTCGGTGACGTGGCCGAAGTAGGTGCCGCGCGCCATCGCCTCCAGCAGACCGCCCGGGCGGCCCGCCGAGCAGTGGTGGTCGGCCAGTCCGGGCAGCGCGTCGACGAGCCGCTCGGCGAAGCCGGGGTGGTCGGTGGTCTCGTGGCCGGTCAGGCCCTGCAGGTCCAGCCGCGCGATCGCGACCGGCCGGGTCAGGTAGACGTTCGGGCCGCCGAGACGGCGCACATGGTCGAGTCGCACCGCTATCCCTCCTCCGGGCCGCGCATGTTGCCGATCGCCGGGAGCCGGTCGTTCATCTGGAACGCGCAGCCGGCCGGCAGCAGGTGCAGCGACACGTCGAGCATGGCCATCGGCTCGTCGTCGGACGCGGCGTAGGCGACCGTCGCCTGCCCGGCGTCCACCACCGTGACCACGCCCGTCCCGACGACCTCGAAGCGCCCGTCGCCGACCACGATCGCCGTGTCCTCGTCGATCCCGACGCCGAGCAGCCGGGTGTCGAGCGCTATCCCGCTCATCAGCCTCGGCAGCCGCCCCCGCTCGTTGAAGTGCATGTCGATCAGCACGTTGTCGAGCAGGGCGAGGCCGGGGCCGACCTTCACGGTGGAGGCGGCGACCTCGTGGCCGCGGCCGCCGAGGATCATCCAGTGGCCCATGGCGGTGGCGCCCGCGCTCGTCCCGGCGATCACCAGGCCGTCCTGGTCGAGCCGGCGCTTGAGCAGCTCGTTGGTCCTCGAACCGACCAGGGTGCGGATCCGCGACTGGTCGCCGCCGCTGAACAGCACCCCCGTCGCGGTCTCCAGCGCCCGCAGCGTCGCCGGGTCGTCGGCCGCCGCCCGGCCGAGCAGCCGCAGCTCGCGCACCGAGGAGACGCCGAGCCGGCCGAACACGGCGGTGTACTCGTCGGCGACCTCCTCGGGCACCTCCGTCGCCGTGGTGATGACGACGATCCGCGCGTCCTCGTCGCCCGCGAGCTCGACGAACGTCTCCAGCGGGCCGGAGCCGCAGGTGCGGTTCTCCGCGCCACCGATGATCAGCAGCCGGCCCTTGCGTCCGGCGCCCCCGTGTTTGTGGTTCACATGTGCTAGCTACCCCCGATAACCGCCTGTAGTCGCGCGAACGCGACAAGTCATGGGATGGGCGTGTGCCGGGCTGTGCCATGCTGTGCTGATGAGCGGCCCCGTTCCCGCCGACGACGCCGTCCGGCCGCCGTCCGGCGCGGCCCGCTCGTCCCCGTTCCCGCGCCCGCGGCACGGCGGGCCCGCCGCCGCCCTGGCCGCCGCGTCCGCCCACTACCTGCGGGGCGAGCCGATCGACATGTCCGCGCTCGCCGCCGAGCTCGGCGTCGGGCGCGCCACGCTCTACCGGTGGGTCGGCAGCCGCGAGCAGCTCCTGGCCGCCCTGCTCGGGGAGATGACCGAGCGCACCTACCGCGTCGCGGCGCGAGGCGTCGGCGGCGCCGGCGCCGAGCGGATCCTCGCCCTCCTGGAACGGTTCATGCGCGCGGTGGTGGGCGCCGAGCCGCTGAAGGCGTTCACCGAGCGCGAGCCCCGGCTGTTCATCAGGCTGGCCACCATGCCCGGCACCATCGAGGACCGCGCGACCGAGCTGCTCGCCCGCGAGCTCCAGGCGGAGATCGACCGCGGCGCGCTGCGCACCCGGCTGCCCACCCGGACGCTCGCGCAGGCCATCGTCCGGGTCGCCGACTCCTTCATGTACGCCCATTACCTGGGCGGGAAGCGGCCGGAGATCGACCAGGCGCTGGAGGTCGTCGAGCTGCTGCTGCGCCCCTGCCCGGGCGGCGGGGAATCACCGGGCGCGGCCGGACGCTGAACCTTACCGGGGCGTGACCGTTTCGCGGCTTTGCTCCCCGTGAGAGGCTGAAGTCATTGGACGCATCGTCGAAAGAGGGGCCGTGAGCGACATCCCCCGCCGCGCGGTGACGCGAACCGCCAAGCTGGCGAGCCTCCCGCTCGGGTTCGCCGGTCGCACCGCGCTCGGTCTCGGCAAGAGGTCCATCGGCCGTCCCGCCGAGGCCGTCGCGCTGGAGGTCCAGCGCCGCACCGCCGAGCAGCTGTTCGCCGTGCTCGGCGAGCTGAAGGGCGGCGCCATGAAGGTCGGCCAGCTGCTGTCGATCTTCGAGGCCGGGCTGCCCGAGGAGGTCGCCGGCCCATTCCGCGCCAGCCTGACCCGCCTGCAGGAGGCGGCCCCGCCCATGCCCGCCGCGACGACGCACCGCGTCCTCGCCGAGGGCCTCGGCGAGGACTGGCCCGCGATGTTCGCCGAGTTCGACGACCGCCCGGCCGCCGCCGCGTCCATCGGCCAGGTCCACAAGGCCGTCTGGCGCGACGGCCGCACGGTCGCGGTCAAGGTCCAGTACCCCGGCGCCGCCCGGGCCCTCATGAGCGACTTCAACCAGATCTCCCGCCTCAGCCGCCTCGTGACGCCCCTGTTCCCCGGCGTGGAGGTCAAGCCGGTCATCGCCGACCTCAAGCGGCGCCTGGAGAAGGAGCTCGACTACGTCGACGAGGCCCGCGCCCAGACCGCCTTCCACGACGCCTACGACGGCGACCCCGACTTCGCCGTTCCCGCCGTCGTCGCCCAGTCGGGCAACGTGCTCGTCACCGAGTGGCTGGACGGCACCCCGCTCGCCAGGGTCATCGCCGAGGGCGACCAGGAGGCCCGCGACCGCGCCGGGCTGCTGCTGTTCCGGTTCCTGCTGTCCGGCCCGGCCCGCTGCGAGATGATCCACATCGACCCGCACCCGGGCAACTTCCGGCTGCTGGACGACGGCCGCCTCGGCGTCATGGACTTCGGCGGCGCCGCCCGCGTCCCCGCCGAGCTCCAGTGGTCGATCGGGCGGCTGCTGCGCATCGGCACCCTGGGCGACCCCGACGACATCGTGGACGCGCTGTTCGAGGAGGGCTTCCTGCTCGGGGAGGCGGAGGTGGACCCCGACGAGGTCGCCGCGCTCGTCGCCCCGCACGCGGCCCCGTTCGCCGTGGAGCGCTTCCGCTACTCCCGCGAATGGCTGCGCGAGCAGACGGCACGCGGGCTCGGCCTCGCCTCCGACCTGCGTCCGGGCGCGCTCGCCCGCGCGTTCCGCCTGCCGCCGCAGTACCTCGCCGTCAGCCGCGCCCTCTCCGGCTGCGGCGGCGTCCTGTGCCAGCTGGAGGCCGAGGGCGAGTACCGCGCCGAAGCCGAGCGCTGGCTCCCCGGCTTCTCCACCGGCACCGACCCCGACCTCGACGACCAGGCCCAGGTCACCGCCTGAGCCTACCCGGCGGTCAGGCCAGGGCCCGCGCCTCCTCCTGCTCCACCTGCTGGTTCCATTCGCGCTTTCCGGACTGCCAGCCGTCCTCGTCGCGGCCGCGCCGCCAGTAGCCGGAGATCGACAGCTGCTCCAGGGGAAGGCCGCGCTCGACGCGCAGGTGGCGGCGGAGCGCCTTGACGAAGTTGGCCTCGCCGTGCACGAAGGCGTGCACCTCCCCGTCGGGAAAGTCGAGCTTCTGGACGGCCTCGACCAGCAGGTCGCCGACCTGGCCGCCGCCCCGGTGCAGCCACACGATCTCCGCGTCGCCGGGAGTGCGCAGCTCCTGCTCCTCCTCGGGCCCTTCGACCTCGACGAACACGCGGGCGGGGGCGCCGTCCGGGAGGCGCTCCAGGGAGGCGGCGATCGCGGGCAGGGCGCTCTCGTCCCCGGCGAGCAGGTGCCAGCCGGCGCCGGCGCGCGGCGCGTAGCCGCCGCCCGGGCCGTTGAAGTAGATCTCCTCGCCCGGCCGGACGCCCGCCGCCCACGGGCCGGCCAGGCCCTTGTCGCCGTGGTGGACGAAGTCGATCGTCAGCTCGCCCGCCCCGGCGTCCCACGCGCGGACGGTGTAGGTGCGGGTGCTCGGCCACTGCTCGCGCGGCAGTTCGGCGCGCACCCGCTCCATGTCGAACGGCTCGGGGTAGGAGACGCCCGGCCGCGGGAACAGCAGCTTCACGTAGTGGTCGGTGAACTCGCCCGCGCCGAACTCCGAGAGCCCGTCACCGCCGAGGACCACACGGACCATGTGCGGTGTGACGCGCTCGGTGCGCAGCACCGTTCCCCGGTGGAGCCTGCGTCCCTTGCGTGCCGGTTCCGTCGCCATACGGTCCCCTCCGATGATCCAGATCACAGTGCTTAGGGAACCCTAACCTCACCCGGATCCGGAATGTTCCCCGGCGGGGCGCGGCGTTCAGCGAGCCGAGGCCGGGCGGGCCGTGCGGGTCCGCGCGACCTCGGCGGCGATCGCCTCGAAGGCGGCGTCGGTCTCCTCCTCGGCGAGGACGGTCGCCAGCGTCGACTTCACGATGACGACGCCGTGCCGGGGCGAGACCCAGATGAGCTGGCCGCCGAGGCCGTTGGCCGAGAAGTCGCCGTTCTCGCCCAGCCACCAGTGCAGGCCGTACCCCCGGTTGAACGCGGCGGACGGCCGCGTCGACTCCGCCACCCAGGAGGCGGGGACGACCTGGCGCCCGTTCGCCCTGCCGTCGTTCAGGTACAGCAGGCCGAACCGTGCGAAGTCGCGGTCGGTCGCGTAGTAGCAGCAGTATCCCATGCTGTTGCCGTTGGAGTCGTTGCCCAGGTACGCCTTGGAGGCCATCCCGGCCGGCTCCCAGATCTTCTTCTGGACATAGGCGTGGTACGGGACCCCGGTCGCCTTGGCCACGACCCAGGAGAGGACGAACGAGTTCATGCTCGTGTACTCGAACCTCGTCCCCGGCTCCCACCCGCGCTTGCGCTGCCTGGCCAGTTCGGTCAGCGGATACCCGAGGCTCGCGGCGACGTGCGCGAACGGCACGTCGTAGGTCTCCGTCCACTGGACGCCCGAGGACATCCGCAGCAGGTCCCGCAGCGAGACGCCGTCGTATCCCGAGCCCTTCAGCTCCGGGACGTACCGGGTGACCGGGTCGTCGATCGAGTCGATGCGGCCCTCGCCGAGCGCGATGCCGATCGCCGCCGAGGTGAAGGACTTCGCCATCGACCACGACTGGAACAGGGTGTCGCGATCGGCGGCGACGTACCGCTCGAGAACGATGTCGCCGCGGTCCAGGACCACGAACCCCTGCGTCCCGGTTCGAGCGAGGTAGTCGTCGAGGGTGTGCTTCCGGCCTTCGTAGGTGTAGGTGACCGCGAGCGGCCGGTACGCCTCGCGCAAGGCGACGGGGTCGGACGAGGGCGGCAGGGGGTCGAAGCCGCGCGCGGCCTCGGTGACGCGGACGGACGGCGGGGACGGGGGCGAGGGCGCCGGGGGAGCGGCGTCCGCGGGGGGAGCGGCGAGGGCGGTGGTGACGGCGGCTGCGGCGAGTGCGAGCGTCCAGGGCCTGCGGCGCATCGGACCTCCGTGGGGGCGGGATCGGCCGGGGTTCTCACCGATGGTGATCGACCGGCGGCGCCGCGTCCATGGCGCGGGGCGACGAAATCCGGCGGCGGACGTGGCGTCGCGGCACGAAAGTCGCCGCGGACCTCGTCAGACGGCCCTGCCGCCAGGACCGTCTGAGGTACCTTCGACGGGCCCGCGTCCCGCTCAGCCCCCCGCGCCGCCGGAGGAACGATGTCCGTGCTCGCCCAGCTGCTCGCCGCCGTCGCCGACGGCTCCGTGGAGATCGTCGACCTGACCGCCCCGCTGTCGGAGCGGACGCCGATCCTGCGGCTGCCGGAGCCGTTCGCCAACACCGTCCCGTTCCGGCTGAAGGAGATCAGCCGCTACGACGACCGCGGACCCGCCTGGTACTGGAACGACATCGAGACCGGCGAGCACGTCGGCACCCATTTCGACGCCCCGGTGCACTGGGCCACCGGCCGCGACGGCGAGGACGTCGCGCAGGTCCCGCCCGCCCGCCTGGTCGCCCCCGCCGTGGTGCTGGACGCCTCGGGGCGCGCGGCCGCCGATCCCGACTTCCTGCTGGAGATCGACCACGTCCGCGACTGGGAGCGGGAGCACGGCCCGCTCCCGGACGGCGGCTGGCTCCTCTACCGGACGGGCTGGGACGCCCGCGCCGGCGACCAGGAGGCCTTCCTCAACGCCGACGAGACCGGCCCGCACACTCCGGGGATCTCCGCCGAGTGCGCCCGGTGGCTGGCCGAGGAGACGCCGCTGCTCGGCCTCGGCGTGGAGACCGTGGGCACCGACGCGGGCGCCGCCCACGGCTTCGACCCGCCCTTCCCGTGCCACTCCTACTTCCTCGGCGCCGGCAAGTACGGCCTCACCCAGCTGCGGAACCTCGACCGGCTCCCGGCCCGCGGCGCCGTGCTGCTCGCCTCCCCGCTGCCGATCGTCGGCGGCTCGGGCAGCCCCGCCCGCGTGCTCGCGCTGATCGAGCGATGATCGTCGCCGAGGCCGTGGGGGAGGCCCTCGCGCGGTTCGGGGCGGGCACCGTGTTCGGAGTCGTCGGCAGCGGCAACTTCCACGTCACGAACGCCCTCGCGGCGAACGGCGCCCGGTTCGTGGCCGCGCGCCACGAGGGCGGCGCCGTGACGATGGCCGACGCGTACGCGCGGGTGAGCCGCGGCCTCGGCGTCGCGACCGTCCACCAGGGGCCCGGCCTCACCAACGCGGCCACGGGCATGGCGGAGGCCGCCAAGAGCCGCACGCCGCTGCTGGTGGTCGCGGGCGAGGTCGCCGCCGCCGCGGTCCGCTCCAACTTCCGCGTCGACCAGGCGGCGATCGCCGCGGCGGTGGGCGCCGTCCCCGAGCGGGTCCACTCCCCGCAGAGCGCCCTGGCCGACGTGGCGCGCGCGTGCCGGACGGCGGTCGCCGAGCGCCGCACGGTGCTGCTCGGGCTGCCGCTGGACGTCCAGGCCGCCGAACTGCCGGTCGTCGCCCTTCGCGTCCTCCCAGCCCGCCAGGTAGCCGATCTTGAAGATCGAGTCGCCGTGGCCCACCGCGAC
>NZ_JBEZJP010000204.1:0-13439 GCF_040653175.1 Actinomadura sp. NPDC048032 | reverse complement strand
GGGGGGCGCCCCGGCGACGCCGCTGCGGCCCGCTCGCGAGAGCATCCCCGACCTGGTCGACCGCGCCCGCGCCTCCGGCGTCCCCGTCCGCCTCACCGGCGACCCCCACGACGGCGACGCCGGGCTCGGGCCGATGGCCGCGCTCACCGCCCACCGCGTCGTGCAGGAGGCCATCACCAACGCCGCCAAGCACGCCCCCGGCGCCGCCGTCACCGTCGCCCTCGCCCGCAACGGCAACGGCGGGACCACCGTCACGGTCGCCAACGACCCGCCGCCGGACGGACCGCCGGACGGGCCTCCGCTGCTGCCCTCCGGCGGCCGCGGCCTGGCCGGCCTCACCGACCGCGTCCGCCTGCTGGGCGGGACCCTGCACGCCGCGCCCACCCAGGCCGGCGGCTTCCGCGTCACCGCCGACATCCCCGCCGCCCCGGACCCGGCCGCCGACCCGGCCGCCGACCGGGCTCCTGCCAGGCCGACCGCGCGGGACGCGCTGCGCACCGCCCTCGGGCTGGCCCCCGGAGCGGCCGCGCCCGCGGGGGAGTGGCACTCCGAATCGGCTCGGCACCTGGCCCGCGGGCGCCGCCGGGTCCGCCGCGGCCTGATCACCGCGATCGCCGCCCCCACCGCCCTCATGGCCGTCCTCGGCGCGGTCATGGCCGGCTACTACGTCTTCGCCACCCTCAACTCCGTCCTGGAGCCCGCCGACTACGGGGCACTGGCCGTCGGCGACCCGCAGAACCGCGCCGAGCGGGTCCTGCCGCCCATGCAGACCCTCGACACCGGCACCGTCCGCGCCGCCGTCCCCGAACCCCCCGGCGCCGACTGCCGCTACTACCGGCCCGACGCCAACGTCCTCGGCGTCGGCCGCGTCTACCGGCTGTGCTTCGCCGGCGGCCGCCTCATCGCCAAGGACACCTACGACACCCGCCAGCTGAGCGCCCAGCGCGCCCACGACCAGGAGGACCAGTGATCCGGGCCCTGCTCGCCGACGACGAGGCGATGATCCGCGCGGGCGTGCGCGCCATCCTGACCGCCGACCCCGGCATCGAGGTCGTCGCCGAGGCCAGCGACGGGCGCGAAGCCGTCGACCTGGTCCTGCGGCACCGCCCCGCGGTCGCGCTCCTGGACATCCGCATGCCGCGCCTGGACGGCCTGGCCGCCGCCGCCGAACTGCGCCGCCTGGCCCCCGCCACCGGCGTCGTCATGCTCACCACCTTCGGCGAGGACGAGTACATCGCCCGCGCCCTGGCCGGCGGCGCCAGCGGCTTCCTGCTCAAGTCCGGCGACCCCCGCGAGCTCATCGCCGGGGTCCGCGCCGTCGCCGGCGGCGCCGCCTACCTGTCCCCGAAGGTCGCCCACCGCGTCATCACCCAGATCGGCGGCGGGCGCCTGGACGGCCGCGCCCGCGCCCGCCGCCGCATCACCGGGCTCACCCCCCGCGAGCGCCAGGTGCTGGCGCTGCTCGGCGCGGGCCTGTCCAACGCCGAGATCGCCGGCCGCCTCCACATCGTCGAGGGAACCGTGAAGGCCTACGTCAGCGCGATCCTGACCCGCCTGGACGTCCGCAACCGCGTGCAGGCCGCCGTGCTGGCCTACCAGGCCGGCCTCGTCGACGGCACCGACGACCCCGCCTGACCCCGGCGCGGTGCGCGTGCGCCCCGGACCCCAAGCGTGTTCCTCCCGTCCGGCCGTCCCGGGCGGCGCTGGGCAGCGGAGGAGGACCCGCACACCGGCCGGACACCACCCCTCCGGCCTGGATTTTCGTCAGGAACCGGCCCACCGCGCACGACCCTCCTCCGGCCCACGCGGACGAACGAGGAGGGCATCTGCCAGCTGGCGCGCCTGCTGGGCGGCCGGAGGGTCGTCCCGGTGGACGTCCGCGGCTGCCTGCACCTGAAGTCGGCGATGACCGCGCTGCCGGACGGCGGCCTCATCGGCGTCCCGGAGATGGTGGACACCGCGGTGCTGCCGTGTCTGCGGGTCGCGCCGGAGCCGGAGGGCGCCCACGTGGTGGTGCTCGGGCCCGACCACGTCCTCATGGCGGCGTCCGCCCCGCGCACGGCCGCCCGGCTGGCGGCCGACGGGCTGCGCGTCACGAGCGTCGACATCAGCGAGTTCGAGGCGCTCGACGGCTGCGTGACCTGCCTCTCCGTGCTCGTCCCCGGACCGTAGGGGGACCGCGGGCCGGGCAGGACGTCTCAGCATCCGGACGTCGGTTTCCGTAACGCGGATGGCATCTGTTAACTTGGCGGACGTGTTGCGTGAGCTGCTCCTCCTTAGCGGCCGCAGCGGGGCCCCGTAACCAGGCCGGCTCCCTCGCTGCGGGGCTTCGCCGTGGACGTCGGCCGTGAGGTTCGAGCAGAGAGAACTCAACGGATGTATCCGCAACAGCAGACTTCCGGCATGCCCTTCCAGCGCTACAAGCCGTTCGCGCCCGTCAGGCTGCCCGACCGGACCTGGCCGGACCAGGTGATCACCGAGGCTCCCCGGTGGTGCGCGGTCGACCTGCGCGACGGCAACCAGGCGCTGATCGACCCGATGGACTCCCACCGCAAGCTCAAGATGTTCGAGCTGCTGGTGCGGATGGGCTACAAGGAGATCGAGGTCGGGTTCCCGGCGGCCAGCCAGACCGACTTCGACTTCGTCCGGCAGATCATCGAGGAGGACCGGATCCCCGATGACGTCGTCGTCCAGGTGCTGACGCAGGCCCGCCCCGAACTGATCGAGCGGACCTTCGAGGCGGTACGCGGCGCCAGGCGGGCCATCGTCCACCTCTACAACTCGACCAGCACGCTCCAGCGTCGCGTGGTGTTCGGGCAGGACAGGGACGGCATCACCGCGATCGCGGTGGAGGGCGCGAAGCTGTGCGCCAAGCTCGCCGAGGACATGGGCGACACCGAGATCTACTTCCAGTACTCGCCCGAGTCGTTCACCGGCACGGAGCTGGAGTACGCCGTGGAGGTCTGCAACGCCGTCAACGACGTGTGGCGGCCGACGCCTGACCGGAAGGTCATCGTGAACCTGCCGGCGACGGTGGAGATGGCCACCCCGAACGTCTACGCCGACCAGATCGAGTGGATGAGCCGGAACCTGGCCTACCGCGACTCCGTCATCCTGTCGCTGCACCCCCACAACGACCACGGGACGGCCGTCGCCGCCGCCGAGCTCGGCTACATGGCGGGCGCCGACCGCATCGAGGGCTGCCTGTTCGGCAACGGCGAGCGCACCGGCAACGTGTGCCTGGTCACCCTCGGCCTGAACCTGTTCACCCAGGGCGTCGACCCGCAGATCGACTTCTCCGGCATCGACGAGATCCGCCGCACGGTCGAGTACTGCAACCAGCTGCCCGTGCACGAGCGGCACCCCTACGGCGGCGACCTGGTCTACACCGCGTTCTCCGGCTCCCACCAGGACGCCATCAACAAGGGCTTCGAGCACCTGCGCCGCGACGCCGAGGCCGCGGGCGTGCCGGTGGAGCAGTACGGGTGGGAGGTCCCGTACCTGCCGATCGACCCGCACGACGTCGGCCGGACGTACGAGGCCGTGATCCGGGTGAACAGCCAGTCCGGCAAGGGCGGCGTCGCCTACATCATGAAGACCGAGCACGCGCTGGAGCTGCCGCGCCGGCTCCAGATCGAGTTCTCCCGGGTCGTGCAGGAGCACACCGACAGCGAGGGCGGCGAGGTCACGGCCGAGCGCATGTGGGAGATCTTCGAGGCGGAGTTCCTCGCCAACGGCCCGCGCGCCGGGCTGCTGGCGCACCGCACGACGTCCCGGGTGGACGAGAAGGACGCGCTCAGCTGCGACGTCCGCGTGGACGGCGAGATCCGCGAGATCGAGGGCGTCGGCAACGGCCCCGTCTCGGCGTTCGAGGACGCGCTCACCGCGGTCGGGATCAACGTCCGGGTGCTGGACTACGCCGAGCACGCGATGAGCGCGGGCGGCGACGCGCGCGCCGCCGCCTACGTCGAGTGCGACGTGCGGTTCGGCGACGGCGAGGGCACGACGGTGTGGGGCGTCGGCATCGACGGCAACATCGTCACCGCGTCCCTCAAGGCGATGCTGTCGGCCGTCAACCGGGTTGCGCGGGCGCAGGGGAGCTGAGCGGCCGGCTGTCTCGGGTTCAGGTGCTTCCGGCCTCCTGAACCCGAGACTAAACGGTCAGATGCGACCGAGGACGTGGTGGACCAGTTCGCGAAGGGGCCCGTGGAGCTGGGCCTCACCGACGGTGGTCCGGTCGCCGTCGATGT
This sequence comes from Actinomadura sp. NPDC048032, assembly GCF_040653175.1. NCBI lineage: Bacteria > Bacillati > Actinomycetota > Actinomycetes > Streptosporangiales > Thermomonosporaceae > Actinomadura > Actinomadura sp. NPDC048032. The sequence continues at coordinate 9,189 of NZ_JBEZJP010000204.1, read as the reverse complement.
CGATTTCGTACAGGAACTGGTCAGGGATTCGGCCCGGCGGCGGCACGCTCTTCAGATCGACGCGGCCGACGAGCCTGGACAGCATGGGATCGCTGGCGCTGTCGGACTCGGCGCGCCGCTCGATCCCCGCAAACCCGCCGCTGCGGACGACTGTCACCTTCACTGCGTCTCGTTCGCCTCCAAGGAGACGCCTACCCCCGTCCAGGCCCGATTCACTGCCTCGGTCTCGGCGGTCCCGGCCCCGTACAGCGCGGTGGCGGCCCGGACCGTCGCGGCGGCGAAGCCGGCGAAGTCGACGTCGGCGGCGAGGGAGCCGCCCGTGAGCGTGTCGTACCAGATGCGTCCGGCCTTCTCCCAGGCGTTGCCGCCGATGGCGGTGGCGGCCAGGTAGAAGGCGTGGTTGGGGATCCCCGAGTTGATGTGGACGCCGCCGTTGTCGCGGTAGGTCTCGACGTAGTGGTCCATGTGGCCGGGCTGCGGGTCCTTGCCGAGCTGCGGGTCGTCATAGGCGGTGCCGGGCGCCTTCATGGAGCGGAGCGCGACGCCGCTGACGCCCGGCGCGAGCAGCCCCTGCCCGATGAGCCAGTCGGCCCGGTCGGCGCTGTGGCCGAGATGCCACTGCTTGACGAGCGAGCCGAACACGTCGGACACCGACTCGTTGAGCGCGCCGGACTGGCCGTAGTACTCCAGGTTCGCCGTGTACTGGGTGACGCCGTGGACGAGCTCGTGCCCGGTGACGTCGAGGGGCGCGGTGAAGTCGGTGAACAGGACGCCGTCGCCGTCGCCGTACACCATCTGCTCGCCGTTCCAGAAGGCGTTGTCGTACCCGTCGCCGTAGTGGACGGTCGAGACCATCGGAAGGCCCGCGCCGTCGATCGAGTCGCGCCGGTACACGGCCTCGAAGAAGTCGAAGGTCGCTCCCAGCCAGTCGTAGGCCCGGTCGGCGGTCGGGTCGCCGGTGGCCGGGGCTCCCTCGGCCCGCACCTTGCGGCCGGGCAGGTCCTCGCGGTGCTCGGCGTCGTTGATCGTCCGGTCGGGGACGAAGTCCTCGGACGGGGAGGGGGCCCCGGCCGCGGCCGTCCGCCGCTCGGTGAACTGGGCGGAGGTGAGCGCCAGCGTACGGCGGGCACGGCCGCGTATGGCCGGGTCATCGGCATCGCGGGCGATCCGTTCCAGCATGTGCGGTGGCACGATGTGGCATCTCATGCCACAACGCTGCCAGGTGCCCGTGCTTCCGGCCATGACTTTCGGGGGACCGCTACGGCCGAATCCGGTCACGTTGCGTGTTCGGCTCGCCGCGCAGCGGGGTCGCTGTGCGACTTGTGAAGATCCTGGGGAGATGCCCCCGGCGCACCGAGGCATCGGGCGGCGTGCGTCAGAATGAACGGGTGACCCTGTACCGCGACGAAGGCATCGTCCTGCGCACCCAGAAGCTGGGCGAGGCCGATCGCATCGTCACGGTGCTGACCCGGCGGACCGGCCGGATCCGCGCCGCGGCGAAGGGGGTCCGCAAGACCAGATCCCGGTTCGGCGCGCGGCTGGAGCCGTTCACGCACGTGGACCTGCAGCTGTACGAGCGGCGCTCCCTCGACCTGATCACGCAGGCCGAGACCCTGCGCCCCTACGGGGAGGCTCTGGTCACCGACTACCCCCGCTACACGGCGGGGACGGCGATGCTGGAGACCGCGGAGAAGCTCACCAGCGAGGAGGGCGAGCCCGCGCTGCGGCAGTTCCTGCTGCTGGTCGGCGGGCTGCGCACGCTCGCCGAGCGCGCCCACGACCCCCGGCTCGTCCTGGACGCCTACCTGCTGCGCTCGCTGTCGGTCGCGGGCTGGGCGCCCGCGCTCGACGAGTGCTGCCGGTGCGGCAACCGCGGCGGGCTGCGCGGATTCGCCATCGCGGCGGGCGGCGCGGTGTGCGCCGGCTGCCGCCAGCCGGGCGCCGCGACTCCGGCGCCGCCGACGTTCGCGCTGATGCTGGCGCTGCTGCGCGGCGACTGGGAGTACGCCGACGGCAGCGAGCAGCGCCACCGGATGGAGACCAGCGGCCTGGTCGCCGCCTACCTGCAGTGGCATCTGGAGCACGGGATCCGTTCCCTGCGCCATGTGGAGCGCGAGACGCGCGACGACGACACCGATAGGGAGAGAGTTTGAGCAGGGCCGTATCGCCGCCGGAACCGCACCGGGACGGCGCCACCCCGCCCCCGATCCCCGCCGACCTGGTGCCGCGGCACATCGCCATCGTCATGGACGGCAACGGCCGCTGGGCCAAGGAGCGCGGCCTGCCGCGCACCGAGGGGCACAAGCGCGGCGAGGACTCGCTCTTCGACGTGATCATGGGCGCGATCGAGCTCGGCGTCCCCTACCTGTCGGCGTACGCGTTCTCCACCGAGAACTGGAAGCGCTCGCCCGACGAGGTGCGCTTCCTCATGGGCTTCAACCGGGACGTGATCCGCCGCCGCCGCGACCAGCTCCACTCGATGGGCGTGCGGGTGCGCTGGGCGGGCCGCCGGCCCCGGCTGTGGCGCAGCGTCATCAAGGAGCTGGAGACGGCCGAGGAGATGACGCGCGACAACGACGTCCTCACCCTGCAGTTCTGCGTGAACTACGGGGGCCGCGCCGAGATCGCCGACGCGGCCGCGGCGATCGCCCGGGACGTCCGCGACGGGCGCCTCGACCCCGGCAAGATCAACGAGAAGGTCTTCGCCCGCTACCTGGACGAACCCGGCATCCCCGATGTCGACCTGTTCCTGCGCTCATCCGGGGAGCAGCGCACGTCCAACTTCCTGCTCTGGCAGTCCGCCTACGCCGAGATGGTGTTCCTCGACACCCTCTGGCCGGACTTCGACCGCCGCCACCTCTGGCACGCCTGCGAGCTCTACGCATCCCGAGACCGCCGCTACGGAGGAGCTGTGCCTAATGCGGTTGTTCTGGGTCAGGCGCCTGGGAGCGCCTGACTGCGGTCTTGCGGCCGGGGGTGGGGCGCCGCCCCACCCCCGACCGCGTGTGATCGCTGGTGCGAGACCACTCTCCTCCGGCTCATCCAGGCGCCCGGGTGGACCGGGCCCGCCCGGCCAACGAGCCCACCGGGCCCAGCCACCGCCGCAACCACGCGACGACCTCACCGGTCGCGATCGCGTCCGAAGGCAGTTTCGAGCGAAGCAAGAAACTGATCGCGCAGCGAGCCGCCAGGCGAGTCGGAGCGATGCAGCGATCGCACGCAGTGCCCGACGATGGAGGGCCCTCAGGGCCCGAAGGAGGAGGGCACTGCCTTAGACAAGAGCGGCGTCGAGGGTGATCTTGGTTCCTGCCAGAGCCTTGCTGACGGGGCAGCCTTCCTTGGCGGTCTGGGCGGCCTTCTCGAAGTCGGCCGCGGACAGGCCGGGGACGCTGGCCCGGACGGTCAAGTGGATGCCGGTGATGCCCTCGCCCGGCTGGAAGGTGACCTCGGCCTTGGTGTCGACCTTCTCCGGCGGGGTGCCGGCGCCGGCGAGGCCGTGCGAGAGCGCCATCGAGTAGCAGGTGGAGTGCGCGGCGGCGATGAGCTCCTCGGGGCTCGTCCGGCCGCCGGGCTCCTCCGCCCGCGACGCCCAGGTCACGTCGTAGGTGCCGAGCTTGGAGGAGTCCAGCGAGACGGTCCCCTGGCCGTCCAGGAGAGAGCCTTCCCAATGCGCGTTCGCGGTGCGTGTCGTAGCCATGCCCCGATTCTTCACCATGGCGCGGCGGGTGGATCACCCGAACCGCGGGAACGCCCCGCGCCGGAGGACCGGTGCGGGGCGTTCCGCCGGGATCGGTACTAGTTGACGTTCACCGCGGACCACGCCGCGGCGACGGTGTTGTACTGGGTGCTGCCCGCGCCGTAGAGGTCCCTGGCCGCGTTCAGGGTCGCGGTGCGCGCCCCCGCGTAGTTGGTCGAGGACGTCATGTACGTGGTCAGCGCCCGGTACCAGATCTTCGTGGCGGCGTCCCGGCCGATGCCGGTGATCGTGGAGCCGTTGGACGTGGGGCTGTTGTAGGAGACGCCGTTGATCGTCTTCGCGCCGCTGCCCTCGGACAGCAGGTAGTAGAAGTGGTTGGCGACACCCGAGGAGTAGTGCACGTCGAGGTTCTTGGTGCTGGTCGACCAGGAGTCGGCGGAGCTGCCGTCCTTGCTGGGCTTGTCCATGAAGCGCAGCGCGGGCTTGCCGAAGCCGGGCAGGACGACCTCCTCGCCCACGAGGTAGTCGCCGAGGTCGTTGGAGTTGTTCGCGTAGAACTCCACGGCGGCGGCCATGATGTCGGACGTCGCCTCGTTCAGCCCGCCGGACTCCCCGCTGTAGGTGAGGTTCGCGGTGGAGCTGGTGACGCCGTGGCTCATCTCGTGCGCGGCCACGTCCAGGGACGTGAGCGGGCCGAGCTGGCTGCCGTCGCCGTCGCCGTAGGTCATGCAGAAGCACGAGTCGTCCCAGAAGGCGTTGGCGTAGCCGCTGCCGTAGTGGACGCGGTTGTAGGACCCCTTGCCGTCGCCCGCGATGCCGGTGCGGCCGAAGACGTTCTTGTAGAAGTCCCAGGTCTCGTTGGTGCCGAACTGGGCGTCGACGGCGACGGTGGCGCGGTCGGACGTCGTGCCGCTGCCCCAGTGGTTGTCGGCGTCGGTGAACAGGGTGGCGGGGGCGCGGTGGAAGCACCAGCTGAGGAAGCAGAGGTCGGTGTCGTTCTGGGCGTCACCGGTGTAGGTGTTGCCGCGCGTCGGGTCCTTCAGCTGGTAGGCGCCGCCGGACGGCGTCGTCTGGAGCGGGACGGTCCCGGTGTAGAGGGACTTGCCGTCGCCCGCCTCGGTCTTGATCGTCTCTTCGTTCAGCAGCACCTTGCCGGTGGCGGCGTCGACGGAGGTGAGGACCCGGCTGGGCGTCCCGTCGGCCTTCTTCCCGACCGTCTGGACGCGCCAGGCGAGGCGCGGCGCGTGGTCGGCGGTGCGGGACTCCACGACGAGCGCGGGGGAGCCGTCGGCCTTGCGGTTCTTGGTGACGGCGCGCTTCTGGGCGGTCTTGGCGGAGACCTCCGGGCTGGAGTCCGACGGCGCCTTGGTGAGGGTGAGGCTGGTGCCGCGCCACGTCCCCGCCGCCGTCTCGTGGACGATGATGTCGCCGCCCAGGACCGGCAGGCCGTCGTAGGTGCGGGTCATACGGGTGTGCGAGGTGCCGTCGCGGTCGATGCCGACCCCGACCACCTGGAACGCCTGCCCGTCGCCGCCGCGCACCTCGGCGGCGCGGCCGGTGAGCGCCCGGAGCGCGTGCTCGGCGGCGGCGCGCGGACTCGGTGGTGACGCCGGCTGCCGCGCGGAGGCGGGGAGCGCGGTGGCGGCCGACGCGAGCAACGTCGCCGAGGCCAGGAGCGAGATCCTTCGGCTGGTGAACGCCCGTCTTGTCATGAACGCCCTCTCGTGCGGGCGCCACGCTCCCCCGAGGACCCTCCGTCGGGCCCGCCGTGGCGACGGGACATTTATGACATAGGGCTACTGGGAAGTAGATATAACAATTTGCCAAGAAACGCCTACAGAGCGTGTGAATTACCGGCCTTGTCCGATTTCAAGCAGCGGCGGACCTGCGGGCCCGGGGGTTGCGGGGACTTCAGGACGGCTTCGCGGCGCAGTTCGCGCACGTCCCGAAGACCTCGACGGTGTGGGTGATGTCGACGAAGCCGTGCTCGGCGGCGATCGTGTCGGCCCAGCGCTCCACGGCCGGGCCCTCGACCTCGACCGTCCGGCCGCAGTCGCGGCAGACCAGGTGGTGGTGGTGCTGCTCGGTGCGGCAGGCGCGGTAGACGGCCTCGCCCTCGTCGGTGCGCAGCACGTCGACCTCGCCCGCGTCGCTGAGCGCCTGCAGCGCCCGGTAGACGGTGGTGAGGCCGATCTTGGAACCGTCGGCGCGCAGATCGGCGTAGATGTCCTGGGCGCTGCGGAAACCCTCGCAGCCGGCCAGCACCTGCCGTACCGCGTCCCGGCGGGCCGTCGTCATCCCCTCAACACCTCCGCCTCGGCATCCACGCGTGGCGGGGCGCCGGGCCCGGCGTCCCCCGCGGTGACGGCGTCGGCCGCGGCACGGGAGCGCCTGCGGCGCACCACCGAGCCCCCGGCGACCGCGGCCACGAACACCGCGAGCGCCAGCAACACGATCGAGGGGCCCGGGGGAAGATCGTACTGGAAGGAACCCGCCAGCCCCGCCACGGCCGACAGTACACCGATCCCCATCGCCGACAGCATGGTGCTCCAGAATCCCCGTGTGAGCTGCTGCGCCGCCGCCACCGGGACGACCATCAGCGCGCTGACGAGCAGCAGCCCGATCGCGCGCATCGAGATCACCACCGTGACCGCGGCGGTCGCGGCGATGAGCACGCTGAGGAACCGGACGGGCAGCCCGGCCGCCCGCGCGACCTCCTCGTCCTGGCAGAGCAGGAACAGCTCGCGCCCGAACACCGCGACGATCGCCAGCACGACCGCGGCGAGCCCCGCGACGACGTAGAGGTCGGTCACCGTCACGCTGCTGATCGAGCCGAACAGGTACGACTGCAGGCCCGCCGAGCCGCCGCCGTCGACGCTCGTCAGGATGACGCCGCCCGCCAGCCCGCCGTAGAACAGCAGGGCGAGCACGGCGTCCGCGCCGCTGCGGCTGCGCGCCCGCAGGACCTCGATCGCGACGGCGCCGAGCACCGACACCACCAGCGCCCCGAGGACGGGGGAGGTGCTGGTGAGCAGTCCCAGCCCGATGCCGGTGAGCGCGATGTGGCCGATGCCGTCGCCGAGCAGGGACAGCCGGCGCTGGACCACGAACGTCCCCACGGCGGGGGCGGTCAGCCCGATGAGCACCGCCATGGCCAGGGCGACGCGCATGAAGTCGTACTGCAGCATCTCGCTCACGCGGGCCTTTCGAGGGTCTGCCGGGCGGTCTCGCGGACGACGCGGCCGTGCCCGAGCTCGACCGTGCGGGTGACGAGCGGCTCCATCGGCCCGAGTTCGTGCGCGACGAGGACGACCGTGCGCCCGGCGCGTGCCAGTTCGTCCAGCGCCGACGCGAGCGCCGCCTGGCTGCCCGCGTCCACGCCGGCGGTCGGCTCGTCCATCACGAAGGCGTCGGGTTCGCCGGCGAGGGCGCGGGCGATCAGCACCCGCTGCTGCTGGCCGCCCGACAGCAGGTGCGCCGAGTCGCGGGCCCGCCCGGCGAGCCCGACCGTCTCCAGGGCGCGGTCGACGGCGGCCCGGTCGGCCGCCCGGTCGGCGAGCGGTGCGGGCCGCCAGCGCGACCGCCGGGCCACCCGGCCGGACGCCACGATCTCGCGGACCGTCGCCGGCACGCCGCCGCCCATCGGCAGCCGCTGCGGCACGTACCCGACGCGCCTCCAGTTGCGGAACCGCGCGGGCGGCTCGCCGAAGATCTCCGTCCGGCCGGCGGCCAGCGGGACGAGCCCGAGCAGCGCCTTGACGAGCGTGGACTTGCCCGCCCCGTTCGGACCGAGGACGGCGAGCACGTCGCCGGCCTCCACCCGCAGGTCGACGTCGGCGAGCACCGCGCGGCCGTCCCGCCGGACGAGGCCGCCGGTCATCGCGAACGGCGCGGCGGTGGTCTCGTTCATGTGCACTCCAGCGCGGGCCGCAGGGTCCGCAGGTTCTCTCGCATGATCGTCATGTAGTCGCCGGAGGCCCCCTCCGGCGCGCCCTCGGCCGGGTCGAGGACGGCCGTCCGCACGCCCGCCTCCCGCGCCAGGCTCGCGGCCACCCGCGGACTGGCCAGGGTCTCGGTGAAGACCGTCGTCGCGCCGGTGGAGGACACGAGCCGCGCCAGCCCCGCCAGCCGCTTGGGGGACGGCTCGCCGGACGCGTCCACGCCCGCGACCGGGATCTGCCGGAGCCGGTAGCGGTCCGCGAGGTAGCCGAACGCGGCGTGCGCGGTGACGATCTCCCGGCGCGCGCAGGACCGCAGACCGTCCTGGAACTCCCGGTCCAGGACGGTCAGCGCCTGCGCGGTGGCCCGGGCGCGCTCACGGTAGCCGGTCGCGTACGCGGGATCGGCGGCGGCCAGCCGCTCGCCCAGCGCGGTGGCCACGGTCGCCATCCGGCTCGGGTCGAGCCAGATGTGCGGGTCGTAGGACGCCTCGCGGTGCCGTACGCCGTCGTGGGCCTCCTCGTCGTCGGTCTCGCCGGGCGGGGAGAGCCTCGGCACGAGGCTCGCGGCGTCGAGCGACCTGCCCTTCGCGTGCTTGCGGACCGCGTCGTCGACGGCGGGCTGGACGCCCTTGACGTAGACGGCGTAGTCGGCGTCCTGGACGTTCGCGACCTGCCGCGCCGTCAGCTCCAGGTCGTGCGGCTCGGTCCCGGGCCTGGTGAGCGTCCGGACGGACACGTCGCCGCCGCCGACCTTCCCGGCGAGCCAGGCCATCGGGTAGAAGGACGCCACCACCGCGGTCCTGCCGGGCGGGACGTCGGCGCCGGCGTCGGCGCAGGCCGTCAGGCCCGCCGCGAACCCGGCCAGGGCGAGCGCCGCGGCCGGCGCGGTTCGCAGGGCTGCGCGGAGAGGGGGCACGGTGCGATTATGGACGAAGATGAAAACGGTTGTCAAAACCGACCGATGCCGCGTCCCAGGGCGAACCCCACCAGGACGGCCAGCGCGGCGAGGCGCAGGATCCTTCCCGAGCCGTCCAGCGCGGGCCAGTTCAGGTAGGCGAACCAGCCGAGCGCGGCGGCGAGCACCAGCAGCCCGGCCGCGGCCACCCAGCCGGTTCCGGCCATGCCGATCACCAGCAGCACGAACACGGCGGCGAGCAGGACCCACCGCGGCAGCCGGTGCAGGAACACCACGGGCGTCGCGCTGCGCCGCTCGACGGCCGCCCGCAGCCCGGTCGGCCGCTCACCTCTCGTCTCCACAGGCCCAACGTACTGCCAGGATGGACGGATGATCGCGATAACCCGGTACCGGGTGCCGGACGAGGAGTCCGGCGGCTTCGCCGAGAGCATGACCGCGGTGCTGGAGGCCCTGGCCGCGAGCACCGGCTTCCGCTCCGGCCGCCTCGCCCGGACCGTCGACGACCCCGGGCTGTGGGCCCTCGTCACCGAGTGGGAGGGCGCCGGACGCCGAGGTCCAGCAGGTTCGCCTCGTGCAGGCGGGGATCCCGGTCGCCGCAGGCCTCGGCCACCACCAGCGGGCGGAACCCGTGCTGC
>NZ_JBEZJP010000203.1:0-13457 GCF_040653175.1 Actinomadura sp. NPDC048032 | reverse complement strand
CGGCAGTTCGTCGCGCGGGCCGCCGCGGCCTCCCCCGGCTTCGCGCTCGACGACGGGACGGCACCGTGGGTCGCGGGTGGCGTTGGAGTAGGGGCACACCTGGTGGGTGGTCTCGACGAGCTGCTGCTTGGTCTCCGCGCTGAGGGCGTCGGGCAGCTTCGCCACCAGCTTGACGTCGAGCTGGAAGCCGCCCGAGCCGTTCGGGCCGAGGCCGACCTCCGCGGTCACGGACATGCCGGAGACGTCGATCTTCTGCTTCCGCGCCACCAGCTGCAGGGCGCTGGCGAAGCACGCGGCGTACCCGGCCGCGAACAGCTGCTCGGGGTTCGTGCCGTCGCCGTCGCCCCCGAGCTCCTTCTGCAGGGCCAGCTGGAGGTCCAGCCGCCCGTCGCCGGTGAAGGCGCGCCCGTCGCGCCCGGTGGCGGTGGCGGTGGTCGTGTACTGGCTCATGAGCCGTCCCTTCACAAGTAGACAGACAGATCTGTCTGCTGTCCCGAAGACTAGACGGGTCTGTCTGGTAGCGTCAAGGGGTGACCACGAGATCCCCGGCGCCCCGCCGGAGCGCGGCCTGGTCCCGCGTGTTCGACACCGCGACGCGCCTGTTCTACGCCGAGGGCGTGCACGCCGTGGGCGTCGACCGGATCATCGCCGAGGCCGGGGTGGCGAAGGCGACCTTCTACCACCACTTCCCGAGCAAGGACGACCTCGTCCGCGCCTACGTCACCGAGCAGAGCCTGCGGCAGCGCGGCATCGCCGACGTGCCCGCGTCCGCGACGCCCCGCGAGGCGCTCCTCACGGCGTTCGAGCGCATGTGCACGTTCGGCTCTGAGCCCTCCTACCGCGGCTGCCCGTTCATCAACGTCGCCGCGGAGTACCCCGACCCCGCCCACCCGGTCCGCCGGGCGGTCGACGAGCACCGCGAGTGGTGCCGGGGCCTGTTCCGCGACCTGCTGGCCGCCGACGGCCATCCCGACCCCGAGCGCACGGCCCACACCCTCATGCTCCTGAGGGACGGCCTCGCCGTCGGCTTCGACCTCGACGACCCGGCGACGGTCCGCACGGCGGTCCACGAGGCCGTCACCAGAATCCTGGACGCCCCCACCCACGCATGACCGCAGCCCCATCGCGTTGCGGGTTGTGGTCTGAGGGTGCGCTCCGGGGGTGGTCGGGGTGTCAGCGGTGGAGGGGGGTTTCCTGGGTCATGCGGGAGAGCTTCTCGGGGTTGCGGACGGCGTAGAGGCCGGTGACGCGGCCGTCGTCGACGCGGGTCGCGATGACGGTGTCGATCTCGCCGGCGCGGCCGAGGATCAGCGCGGGGTGGCCGTTGACGTGCGTCGGCCGCAGCGTGACCGCGCCGGAGAGCCGGGCGAGCACGGCGGCCACCTTCTCCGCCCCGACCACGGGCGCGAGCGCGGCCCGGACGACGCCGCCGCCGTCGGTCAGCAGGACGACGTCCGGCGCGAGGACGTCCAGTAGGTTCCGCAGGTCGCCGGTCTCGACCGCCTGCCGGAAGGCGTCGAGCGCGGCCCGGGCGTCGGACGGGGCGGCGGTGTCGCGGGGCCTGCGCGCGGCGACGTGCTTGCGGGCGCGGTGGGCGATCTGGCGGACCGCGTCGGGGTTCTTGCCGACGGCCTGGGCGATCTCGTCGTAGTCGAGGCCGAACACCTCGCGCAGCACGAACACCGCCCGCTCGGTCGGGGCGAGGGTCTCCAGCACCAGCAGCATCGCCATCGAGAGGCTCTCGGCGAGTTCGACGTCCTCGGCCACGTCGGGCGTGGTGAGCAGCGGCTCGGGCAGCCAGGGCCCGACATAGGACTCCTTGCGCCGGCGCAGCGTGCGCAGCCGGGTGAGCGCCTGGCGGGTGGTGGCCCGCACCAGGTACGCGCGGGGATCCCGCACCGTCTCCAGGTCGACGCCCGTCCACCGCAGCCAGGTCTCCTGCAGGACGTCCTCGGCGTCGGCGGCCGAGCCGAGCATCTCGTAGGCGACGGTGAACAGCAGGTTGCGGTGGGCGATGAACAGCTCGGTGGCGGCGTCCATGCGGCTGTCGGCCGTGTCCTTCGTTCGTTCGTCCATGGCCCTCTCCATTACGCGTTTCGTGCCGTGCACAGGACGCCGGGCCCGGTCCGCGTGTGACATCGGCGATCGGTGGCGCACGTCACACTCGGGCCCTTGTCACGGAGGCGGGGGCGGCGGCATCTCGTGTCCGGAACCGCGTGGAGAGCCGCGCGGGCCACGAGACGGGAGCTTGATCATGATCGAGAACAGCGGGAGCCGGACGGTCGCGATGGTCACCGGGGCCAACAAGGGGATCGGCCGGGCGGTCGCCGAGGCGCTCGCCGGCCGGGGCATGACGGTCCTGCTCGGTGCGCGGGACCGGCGGCGCGGGGAGGAGGCGGCCTCGGCGCTGCGCGCTGCGGGCGGCGACGTCCACGCGGTGCGCCTGGACGTCACCGACCCGGCCACCGTCCAGGACGCCGCGACGTGGGTCGAGGAGCGTTACGGGCGCCTCGACGTGCTGGTCAACAACGCGGGCATCACCGGCTCGGGACAGGTGGCGCCCCAGGACGCCGTCGACCAGATCCCCAGTTCCGTCGACCTGGAGCTGGTCCGGGCGGTGTTCGCGACCAACGTCTTCGGAGTGATCGCGGTGACCAACGCCATGCTGCCGCTGCTGCGCCGGTCGCCGGCGGCGCGCGTCGTCAACGTCAGCAGCCACGCCGGGTCGCTGACCCTCACCAGCGACCCGGACGGCCCCTTCGCGGCGCTGCTGCCGTCGGCCGCGTACACGCCGTCGAAGGCGGCGCTGAACGCGCTGACCGTGCAGTACGCCAACGAACTGCGCAAGGACGGCGTGCTCGTCAACGCCGTCGCCCCCGGCTTCGTCGACACCGACAGCAACGACCACACCGGGCATCTCACCCCTGCGGAGGGCGCCGCCGTCGTGGTGCGCCTGGCCACGCTCGGCGCGGACGGGCCGACCGCCGGCTTCTTCGGCGAGGACGGCCCGCTGCCCTGGTAGGGCCGCCTCAGGCGGGCAGCATGCCGTGGCGCAACTGGAGGAGGGACTTGCTGAGCAGGCGCGAGACGTGCATCTGCGAGATGCCGAACTGCTCGGCGATCTGCGTCTGGGTCTGGTTGCCGAAGAAGCGCAGCAGGACGATGGTGCGCTGCCGTTCGGGCAGCTCACTGAGCAGGGACCAGAGGGTCTTGCGCTCGACCACGTGCTGCAGGTCCGGGTCTTCGGCGCCGAGGTGGTCGACGATGAGCCCCGCGTCGCTCTCGGAGCCCCCTTCGGCCGGCGCGTCCAGGGACAGCGGGTTGTAGGAGTCCCACGCGATGACGGCCTCGGTGACCTCCTCCAGGCCGAGGCCGAGGAGGCCGGCGAGTTCGCTGGGCGTGGGGGAGCGGCCGTTCTCCTGGGAGAAGACCTGGGTGGCGTGCACCAGGCGGGGGCGCAGTTCCTGGATGCGGCGGGTGACGCGGATGCCCCAGGTCCGGTCCCGGAAGTGCCGGCGCACCTCGCCGAGGATCACGGGGTAGGCGTAGGCGTGGAAGCTGTCCCCGCGCTCGGGGTCGAAGCGGTTGATGGCCATCACCAGGCCGAGGTAGGCGACCTGCCGGATGTCCTCCAGGGGCTCGCCGCGGTGCCCGTAGCGCCGCGCGATCGACTCGACCATGGAGGCGTGCGCCTCGACCAGGGCGGCTCTCAGCCGGTCGCGCCGTTCGGGGCCGGTCCCGGGGTGGTTCATCTCGTCCAGCAGCGCCTCGGCGGGGGGCGGTTCGTCCTCGCGGGGGGCGGCTCGGCCGCCGCCGTCCCTCACCGGTGCCTCGGCGTGTGTCACTAGGGCCCCTTCCTGGGCGTCGGGGTGCGGAAGTCGTGCGGCGGCCCGGGGCTCAGCGCCGGAACCGTCCGTGGTGGTGCGGGAGGGGGGTCGGCGGTGCGGCGGTCTCGGGAGCCTCCACGGGGACGACGCGGCTCACACCCGTCGTGGCGCAGACGCGCGGCACCGTCCCGGACGGGGGGAGCCGCAGGGACAGGGGCGTGGCCAGCTCGGAGGCGTGGATGTGGACGCGCAGGATCGCCTCCATGGTGCTGGGGTCGCAGTAGTCGCAGCCGGTCAGGTCGAGGACCATGGCGGGGACGCCGTCGTCCAGCAGGCGCCGCGAGGAGTCGCACAGGTCGTCGTAGTTCGCGAGTCCGAGGACGGCCGGCAGGCGCAGAACCGCCTGACGCCGGGTGAACCTCACCGAGATGCCGCTGGGGGTCGTGAAGGCTTCGCGCATGCCACCTCACCGAGAGAGTCGGAGTGAAGCGGGCCGCGCTGTTGGACCCAGAAGACACCGGAACGGGACTTCTACTCACATCTCCCCATGCGAGTCGGCCTCAAACCGGCGTACGGCCCCGGCCGAGGGCGGGGACCAGCGGTCGGCGGGCCGGACGGCATAGCATTCGAGGGCGGCGGCTCCCGGCTGGGGGTGGTCGCGGCCGCCGCCGCCTGATGACGTTGGAGAACTCGGTGAACGATCGGCTCGTCCCCGGTTCGGACCGTTCCCGGGAGTCCGCGGGCCACATGGTCGAGCTGACCCGTTCGCTGCTGGACGCGGAGACGGTCGACGGGGTCCTGCGCCGCATCCTGCTGGCCGCCCGCATGCTGATCCCCGACGCCGACATGGCCAGCATCACGCTGCGGGAGCGCACCGGCGAGCTGCGCACGCCGTTCCACAGCGACCCGTCGGCGGTGGAACTGGACCGGCTCCAGTACCGGCTGGGCGAGGGCCCGTGCGTCGCCGCCGCGGACCCCGCCGGCGTCGCGTTCGCCCGCAGCGGCGACCTGTCGGCCGAGCCCGCCTGGCCGGAGTTCGGCCCGGCCGCCGCCTCGTACGGCTACGCGTCCGTCCTGGCCACCGCGCTGCTGCTCCCGGCCGAGTCGGACGCGGCCGTCGGCGCGCTCAACGTGTACTCGCGGGAGCGCGGGAGGCTGGACGACGTCGCCCGCGACACCGCGCTGCTGCTGGCCACGCACGCCTCCCTCGCCCTGGCCTCCGTCAGGACGGCCGCCGACGGCGCCCGCGACCTGGCCGACGCGGCGAACCAGATGGCGAACCTGCGCCGGGCGCTCGACACCCGGACGGTGATCGGCCAGGCCACCGGCATCCTGATGGCCCGCCGCGGTCTCGACGCCGACAAGGCGTTCGAGCTGCTGTCCCGCACGTCGCAGAACCTCAACGTCAGGCTCGGCAGCCTGGCGGAGGGCATCGTCTCCGCCCCCGAGGCCGCCGACGACCTCTGACCGGCGCCCGCCCGCCCCCGGCGGAGGACGGCCGGGCCTGGCCCTCGGTCAGCCGATCGGCTGACCGATCCTCCGGCGGACCGAGCGCCCCGGTGTCAGTGGACCGTCGAGCCGCGGCCGGACAGGATGAGAGGCATGGCGGAGGATCTGGCGACGGTGTGGGACAACTTCGAGACAATCGACAGAGAAGTGCGGCCCCATACGCTGGACGGCGACCAGAGCTGGGACGCGCCCAACCTCGGCGCACTGGTACGTGCGGTTCGGCGCACCAGCCTGCACAGACTGTTCCCCTTCACCACCCTGAACCAGTTCTGCCTAGGCGACGGATCTGATTTCTGGAAAGCCGGGGCCGACGGCGGGCAGATCGCGCCCGCCTTCGTGGCCCGCACCCCAGAACGCGGCTACCTGGTCTGGGCAGGCAATCCCTACCACGACGTCCAGACCCCTCCCGTGCTCGTCACGAAGGATCCCGAGGCCGCCGCCCGCTGCCTGGAGCGACTACTGGCCGACTGGCCTGGCGACGACCGGCTCGGCTCCAGGGGCGGCGCCTCGGCATCCCTCTGACCTGGGACGGTTCAGGGCTTGCGGCCGACGCCGCCCGTCATGAAGCGGACGTCGATGGTGCTGGCGTCCAGGACGGGCTCCTCGGGGCGCCACAGCGGGAGCGGGACGAGGCCGGGCGGCAGGATCTCCAAGCCGTCGAAGAAGGCGGCCAGCTCGGCGGGCGTGCGGACGCGGCCGGTGCCGAGCTGCTCCAGGAGCTGCTTCTCCAGCGCGACGGACTCGGGGGCGTCCCCCAGCCGGGTGAAGTTGGTGATGAAGAAGAAGGAGCCGCTGGGCATCGCGTCCCGCAGCACCTGCACGATCCGGCCGGGCTTCTCGTCGTCGGCGAGGTGGTGCAGGATCCCGACGAGCATCACGCAGACGGGCTTGTCGAAGTCGATCAGCGCGCGGACCTCCGGGCGCCCGAGGAGGTCCTCGGGCTGGCGGATGTCGGCGGTCACCACGGTGGTGTTGGCGTTGTCGGCGAGGATCGCACGGCCGTGCGCCAGCACGATCGGATCGATGTCGACGTACACCACGTGGGCCGCCGGGTTGACCTCCTGGGCGACCTCGTGGGTGTTGCGGACGGTCGGCAGGCCCGAGCCCAGGTCGAGGAACTGGGTGATCCCCTCCTCGGCGGCGAGATGGCGCACGACGCGGTGCAGGATCGCCCGGTTGTGCAGGGCGATGTCCCGGAGCTCCGGCATGATCGCGAGGCTGCCCTCGGCGACGGCCCGGTCCACCTCGTAGTTGTCCTTGCCGCCGAGCATCACGTCGTAGACGCGTGCGGCGGTCGGGACGCCGGTGGGAATCTGCGGGGACGACTCGGCCATGTGCACCTCGAGGCTCAGGAGATCTTGTACCGCATCGTAGCTTCGCGGAGCCGCGCAGAATGCGAAAAACCCTTATGCCAAGGGGCTTCTCGCGAACGCAGCGCCGGGACCGCCCCCGAACCCGGGCTGAAGCCGGGATGACGAGGCGCCTCCGGAAGGCTCCGGACGCCGATCTCGCCCACGGCTCAGCCGACCTTCGGGGTGGCGCGGTCGATGATGGGGGCGATGTCCAGGCCTGGGGGGAGGGTGCCGAAGGCGCCGCCCCAGTCGCCGGCCAGGCGGGTGGCGCAGAAGGCGTCGGCTACTGCTGGGTGGCCGTGTCTGACCAGCAGCGATGCCTGTAGGACGAGCGCCAAGCGCTCGGCGACCCGGCGGGCGCGGTACTCGATCGTCGCGGTGTCGGTGAAGGCTTCCTTGGCCTCCTTGACGGCCGCGTCGAGGCGGGCGTCGGCTCCTTGCGCCTGGTCGACTTCGTCGAAGAACGCCTCCAGCGTCTGCGGCTCGCGCAGCACAGCACGCAGGATGTCGAGCGCCGCGACGTTGCCGGAGCCCTCCCAGATGGAGTTCAGTGGGGACTCGCGGAAGAGGCGGGGCATGCCGGACTCCTCGACGTAGCCGTTGCCGCCCAGGCATTCGAGGGCCTCGGCGGCGTGCGCGGGCCAGCGCTTGCAGATCCAGTACTTGCTGACCGCGAGGCCGAGGCGCTTGAAGGCGGTCTCGGTCTCGCTGCCGCGCACGGAGCGGTCGGTGGCGCCCGCGAGGCGCAGCATCGTGGTCGTGGCGGCCTCGGACTCGATCGCCAGGTCGGCCAGGACGTTGCGCATCAGCGGCTGGTCGATCAGCGGGCGGCCGAACGCCGAGCGGTGCGCGGCGTGGTGCGCGGCGGTGGTGACGCCGAGCCGCATGCCGGACGCGGCGCCGATCACGCAGTCCAGACGGGTCATGTTGACCATCTCGATGATGGTGCGGACGCCGCGGCCCTCGTCGCCGACGCGCCAGGCGACCGCCTCGTCGTACTCGACCTCGGAGGAGGCGTTGGAGCGGTTGCCGAGCTTGTCCTTCAGCCGCATCAGGCGCAGCGGGTTGAGGCCGCCGTCCGGCAGGACGCGGGGGACGAGGAAGCAGGTCAGGCCGCCGGGCGCCTGGGCGAGGGTGAGGAACACGTCGCACATCGGGGCGCTGGTGAACCACTTGTGGCCGACGAGCCGGTACGTCCCGTCGGGCTGGGGCGCGGCCGTGGTGGTGTTCGCGCGGACGTCCGAGCCGCCCTGCTTCTCGGTCATGGACATGCTGGCGAGGAGCGCGGTCTTGGCGAGCGGGGGCCGCAGCCCGAAGTCGTACTCCGGCCTGGCCAGGAGCGGCTCGTACTGCGCGGCCAGCTCCGGGGACTGGCGCAGCGCGGGGACGGCGGCGTAGGTCATCGAGACGGGGCAGCCGTGGCCCGCGTCGACGCGCCAGGTGTAGAACTTCGCGGCGCGGGCGACGTGGGCGCCCTCGCGGGGGTCGGTCCACGCGGAGCCGTGCAGGCCGTGCGTCACCGCGACGGTCATCAGCTCGTGCCACGCCGGGTGGAACTCGACCTCGTCGATCCGGTGCCCGCAGCGGTCGTGGGTGCGCAGGACGGGCGGGTGCTCGTTGGCGAGGCGCCCCCACTCCTGGGCCCGCTCGGTGCCGGCGAGGCGGCCGAGCTCGCGCACCTCGGGCTCGGCCCACCCGGCGCCCTCGCGGTGCAGCCCGTCCAGCAGGGCCGCCTCGTCGGACGCGTCGTGCCCGGCGAGCGGGGGGACCTGGTTGAACACCTCGTGCGTCACGCGCTCTCCCAACGTTCATGCCGTCGGTCGCAGAATACAGAACGCGGTTCGGACAACAAGATGATCATGCCTGCGGGGTGGGAGGACGTCCATCCTCCTCAGGTGGTGGGCGATCTCGTCCGCGCGGCGGATTGTCCCGCGCCGCCGGGGGCATACCGTCGAAATCATGAGTCAGTCCGGTCCGCAGCCCGAGCGGCCCGCCCCGAGCCGGCCGCCGGAGCGGCGGCGGGACGGCGGCCCCGTCCCCGAACCGGTCGACGTGACGGCCGCCCCCGACACCGGGCGGGCGGCCGAGACCGCGCGGCTCTCCGAGACCCCGCGGGCGCCCGAGGCCCGGCGGGCCTCCGACCCGGTGCGGGCGTCCGACGCCGAGCGCGAGGCCGTCGTGGAGCGGCTGCGGGTCGCCTCGGTGGAGGGGCGGCTCACCTTCGAGGAGCTGACCGAGCGCACCGAGGCCGCCTACGCGGCCGTCAGCCGGGGCGAGCTCGAACGCATCACCGCCGACCTGCCCAGCATGGGCGCGCCCGGCGCCAACCCCGCGCCCGTGCAGGTCAAGCGCAGGTTCAGCGCGGTCATGGGGGACTGCAAGGAGCGCATCGTCGGCCGCATCGACGGGCCGCTGGAGGCCGTGTCGGTGATGGGCGACGTCGAGCTCGACCTGCGCGGCGCGCAGGTCCCCACCGGCGAGGTCCACATCTGCGTCACCGCGGTGATGGGCGACGTCAAGATCATCGTTCCGGACGGCGTCAGCATCGTGCTGACCGGGCACAACTTCCTCGGCGACCGGCGGGTGGCGGTCCGCGACCCGCATCCGGGCGCCCGCGTCCCCGTCGTGCGCGTCACCGCGACCGCCGTGATGGGCGACATCAAGATCGTCGACGACGAGCACCACGCCCCGCTCCGGCGCGCCCTCACCACCTGGTGGAAGGACCGCCGGTAGCGGGTGGGCGGCTCAGCGGGTGTCGTCGTGCGCTTCGGCGTCCTCGACGCCCTCCTCGTCCGGCGGGAGCGCGTCGGGGTGCTCGTACCTCACCCCGGGGGTCCCGGTTCCGCTGGTCTCCTCCCCGTCCGGGACGGTGCGGCCGCGGGCGTCGGACCGCTCGTTCACCGGGGCGAAGCGGCGGTCGTCGGTCTCCTCGGGCTCATGGCCGGTCTCTTCGCGCGTCATGGCCGCCCGCATACCCGGCGACCGGCGCCTCGAACGCCCCGTCAGACCGCGGTCGCCGCGCGGGAGGCCTCCAGCGCCTCGGCGTAGCGGAGGACGACCAGGTCGGCGACCTCCGGCGCCGCGCCGAGGGCGGGGGAGACCGCGGCGGCCCCGGCGGCCAGGGACTCCCGGCGGACCTTGTCGGCGAAGTGGCCCGGAGCGAGGATGTAGGACGCCACCGCCACGCGCGGCGCGCCCGCCGCGAGCAGGGACCGCACCGCCTCGGCCGGCGCCGGGCGGGCCGCCGTCGCGTACGCCGGCACCACGTCCCGCCAGCCGCGCGCGCGCCACCGCCGCGCCAGCCGCGCGATCACGGCGTTGGCGGACGCGTCGCTGGAGCCCGCCGAGGCGAGCACGACCGCCGTGTCCGGGTCGCCGGGCGCCACGCCCGCTTCGACCAGGCGCCGCTCCAGGGCGTCCAGCAGAAGCGGGTGCGGGCCCAGCGTTCCCGCCGTGCGCAGGACGAGCCGCGGGTGCCGGCCGCGCACCCGGTTCAGCACGCCTGGGATGTCGGTCCTGCTGTGGTAGGCCGAGGTGAGCAGCAGGGGCAGCACGACCGCCTCGTCGACGCCGTCCCCGGCCAGGCCGTCCAGCACCCGGTCGGGGGCGGGCGGCGCGTGGTCCAGGAACGAGGCATGGACGGGCACGCCCGGGCGGCGCGCCCGGACGGCGTCGAGCAGCGCGGCGACGGTCGCGGCGGCGCGGGGGTCCCTGCTCCCGTGCGCCACCGCGACCATGGGGACGCTCACAGGTGGATGCCGCACTCGGTCTTGCCCATCCCGGCCCACCGGCCGCTGCGCGGGTCCTCGCCGGGCGCGACCGGACGGGTGCACGGAGCGCAGCCGATCGAGGGGTAGCCGTCGTAGTGCAGCGGGTTGACCAGCACCCCATTGTCCTCGATGTAGTTGTCCATGTCCTCCTGGGTCCACCCCAGGATCGGGTTCACCTTGACCATGCCGCGCTTGCGGTCCCACTCGACGACCCTGCGGTCGCGGCGGCTGGCGGTCTCGTCCCGGCGGATGCCGCTGAACCAGGCCATGTAGCCCTCCAGCGCGCGGCCGAGCGGCTCCACCTTCCGCAGGTGGCAGCACAGGTCGGGGTTGCGGCCGTACAGGCGCGGGCCGAGCGCGGCCTCCTGCTCCTCCACCGTCCGGGACGGGGTGACGTCGATGACGTTCACCGGGTAGACGGCCTCGACGGCGTCGCGCGTCCCGATCGTCTCGGCGAAGTGGTAGCCGGTGTCGACGAACAGCACGTCGATTCCGGGCTTCACCTTCGACACGAGGTGGATCAGGGCCGCGTCCGACATGGACGACGTGAGGCAGATGCGGTCGCCGAACGTGGCGACCGCCCACCGGATGACCTCCAGCGTGGGAGCGCCCTCCAGCGCGGCGGCGGCCGACTCGACGATGTCCTGAAGGTCGAGGGTGGGTCTGTCGGTCTCCAGCAGGGTCACTGGGGGACCTCCTTGCTCGCGGTGCGGGGAGCACCGACACCGAGGAACTTCAGGCTGAAGGAACGCAGGCAGTCGGGGCAGAACCAGGCTCCGGGGTTCTCGTCCCGGGGTTCGAGGCTCTCCTCGCCGCAGTAGGGGCAGTGGAACGGCGCCATCCGCTCGCTCATGCGCGACCCGCCCCCCTCACTTGAGGTCCGCCTCGTCGGCGCGGTGCACCCATTCGGCGAAGGTCTCCGCGCCGGTGCGCTGCTCGTCGAACCTGCGCACGACGCGCTCGACGTAGTCGGTGAGCCCGGCCGAGGTGGTCTTCAGCCCGCGGACCTTCTTGCCGAACGACGCGCCGAGCCGCCCCCCGAGGTGGATCTGGAAGCCCTCGACCTGCTCGCCGTCGTCGTCCACGACGAGCTGGCCCTTCAGCCCGATGTCGGCGACCTGGATGCGGGCGCACGCGTTCGGGCAGCCGTTGACGTTGATCGACAGCGGCTGGTCGAAGTCGGGCAGCCGCTTCTCCAGCTCGTCGATCAGGTCCATGGCGCGCTGCTTGGTGTCGACGATGGCGAGCTTGCAGTACTCGATGCCCGTGCACGCCATCGTCTGGCGGCGGAACGTGGACGGCCGCACCTGCAGGTCGTGCTTCGCCAGCTCGTCGGCGAGCGCCTCGGTGTGCTGCTCCGGGACGTCCAGGATGACCATCTTCTGCTCGTTGGTCGTGCGGACCCGGCCGGAGCCGTAGCGCTCGGCGAGGTCGCCGATGACGCCGAGCAGCTCGCCGTCCACGCGTCCGACCCGGGGCGCGAACCCGACGTAGTAGGCGCCGTCCTTCTGCGGGTGGATCCCGACGTGGTCGCGGCGGGCGAGCGGCGCGGCGGGCTCGGGGCCGTCCGGCAGCGCGTACCCGAGGTACTCCTTCTCCAGCACCTCGCGGAACTTCGCGGCGCCCCAGTCCTTCATCAGGAACTTCAGCCGGGCGCGGCTGCGCAGCCGCCGGTAGCCGTAGTCGCGGAAGATCGAGGTGACTCCGTGCCACACCTCGCGGGCCTGCTCGGGCTTGACGAACACGCCGAGGCTCTGCGCGAACATCGGGTTGGTGGACAGCCCGCCGCCGACGAACACCTGGTAGCCGGTCTCGCCGGCCTCGTTCACCACGCCCGTGAACGCGATGTCGTTGATCTCGTGGACGGTGCAGTGCGACGTGCAGCCCGACATCGCCGTCTTGAACTTGCGCGGCAGGTTGGAGAACTCCGGGGAGCCGATGTAGTGGTCGTGGATCTCGCGCAGCTGCGGCGTCGCGTCCACCACCTCGTCGGCCGCGATCCCGGCCAGCGGACAGCCGATGATCACGCGCGGGACGTCGCCGCAGGCCTCCGTGGTGTGCAGCCCCACCGCCTCCAGGGCCTCCCAGATCGCCGGGACGTCCTCGATCCGCACCCAGTGCAGCTGGACGTTCTGGCGGTCGGTGATGTCGGCGGTGCCGCGGGCGTAGCGGGTGGAGACGTCCGCGATCGTGCGCAGCTGCGGGCCGCTCAGCTGGCCGCCGTCGATGCGCACCCGCATCATGAAGTAGCGGTCCTCGAGCTCCTCGTCCTCCAGCGCGCCGGTCCGGCCGCCGTCGATGCCCGGCTTGCGCTGGGTGTACAGGCCCATCCAGCGGAACCGGCCGCGCAGGTCGGCGGGGTCGATGGAGTCGAAACCGCTCTTGGAGTAGATGTCGATGATCCGGCGGCGGACGTTCAGGCCGTCGTCGTTCTTCTTGTTCTCTTCGTTCTTGTTGAGCGGTTCGCGGTAGCCGAGGGCCCACTGGCCCTCGGCCTTCTTGCGTGTGGTCGCGGGTGGCACGGTGCGCGTCCTCATCTGTGGTCGTGAGGGACGCGTAGCGCACCGGCGCTCTGAGGCAGCCGGCTCGACGCTGAGCAGGATGAAGTCAAAGGTGACGCCGATGCGCCACGCGCCCGGCTGTACAGGGGCGTGGTCGGAGCGTCACCTACAGATCGCGCTGCGGACGCGGAGGAAGTCGACGTGCCGGCGCTTGGCCAGCAGCGGGTCCGCGGCGCTCATACCTGAACTCTGACATGCCGTCTCGCGGACTGTCCAGTTACGTCCGGCATGCGGACGCGTGAGATGCGTCATCCCTGCCGCCTCCAGTTCACCGGAGGCTCGGCCTTCCCGCCGGCCGCGGAGCCGGGGCGGCAAGGAGGGGCGTATCAGCGTGGGGTCGAGCAGCACGGTCTCGCGGTCGAGCAGGACCAGGAGTCCGGCACGCTCCTGTCGTCGGACGGCCCGGTGGCCGGGCGGAAGTACGCCGCGACGGGCGAG
>NZ_JBEZJP010000202.1:0-13488 GCF_040653175.1 Actinomadura sp. NPDC048032 | reverse complement strand
GCGCGCGGGAGGCCGCGCGCCGGATGCTGCCGAACCTGCCGGACGGGTGCTTCGGCCCGATCGCCGCCGACCGGCTGCGGGAGGCGGTCGAGGACGGGCTCGCACAGGTCGTCCTGGTCGCCCGCATGGAGGACCAGGCCGCCTTCCTCGGCGGCGCCGCGGGCCTGCTGGAATCGATCACGCTGGACATGGACTGCGGTCCCGCCCTGGCCGGCCGGGTGGCGCAGGCCCCGGCCGTCCGGGACGTCTACGGGCTGTGGGACGCCGCGGGCAAGCTCGGCCCCTGCGGCCGCGAGCTGTGCCGCAGGACGGCCGGGGGCCTCGAACGCCTCGCCGCCGAGGCGTCGGGGGCCGCGGCCAGCCCGGTCGCGGCCCAGGTGGTGCTCCTGGACGCGGCGGGGGAGCGCATGGTCGGCATGTACGGGCGGATGGCCCGATAGCGATGCTGACGGTCGTCGGCCGCGACGGAACGCCCCTCTCAGAGGAGGCTAAGGCGGCCCTGGAAAGTGCCACGCTGGTCATAGGAGCCCCAGCTCACCTGGACGGGCTGCCCATGGCGACGGACGCGCGCACGGTCGCCACCACGGAGTTCGCCGAGGCACTGGAAGGCGTCGATGTCTCCAAGGAGGACGTCGTCCTCGTCGTGAACGGCGACCCCGGCTACTTCGGAGTCGTCCGCGAACTGCTCGAACAGGGCCACGCGCCAGAGACGTTCCCCGCGACGACCCTGGTGGCGCGGGCTTTCGCCCAAGCAGGACTGCCCTGGGACGACGCTCTGGTCGTCTCCGCCAAGGACGGGCACCTGAGACAGGCCGTCAACGCATGCCGCGCCCACCCGAAAGTGGCCGTCCTGACGGAGCCGGGGGCAGGACCGTCCGAACTGGCGCGGGCGCTGTTCCCCGTCACGCCGCGCTCGTTCGTGGTCTGCGAAGACCTGGGCGGACCCAAGGAGCGGATCGTCTACGTCCGTCCGGCGGAGGCGACCACCCGCCCGTGGAACGACCCCGAGGTCGTGCTCGTCCTGGACAACCGCCACGCGCTGGGAGAAGCGAGCTGGGTGTCCGGGCCCCTGCCCGCCCCCGCCGGATGGGCGCTCCCGGCGGAGGCCTTCGGCGACGGACCCGGCCCGCGCCCCGACGTCCGCGCCTTCGTCCTGGCCAAGCTCGGCCCGAGGGTGGGCGACATGGTGTGGGACGTGGAGTCCGGCGACGGCTCGGTCGGCATCGAGTGCGCCCGCTTCGGCGCCGCCGTCGTCGCCGTCGACCGCGACCACTCCGCGTGCGCCCGGGTGCGGGAGAACGTCCGCCTGCACGGGGTCAAGGTCGCGATGGCGTCGGGCGACGTCCGGTCCAGCGCCGAGCACCTTCCGCGGCCCGACGCCGTCTTCCTCGGCCGCGGCGGGCCGGAGGCCGTGCGGGTCTGCGCGGGGCTCCGGCCGTCCCGGATCGTCGTGCTCGCCACGGCCGGCGAGGCTCAGGCCATACTGGACGAATTGGGCGGGCAGGGCTTCGCCGCCGACGCCGTCCGGCTCCAGGCCGCCCCGCTGACCCCGCGGGGCGAGGCCCCGGAGCCAGTGATCGTCGTCTGGGGCGAGCGCGACGCCCGCACCCCCGCGGAGCGGCCGTCCCGGACGGGCCGCCCCGTCGAGACCATCCCCGCGTTGCCCGGAGTTGTGGAGGAGCGCAGTTGACCGTCCGCCGGCCCCACCCGATCGAGGTGCGCTCGTATGAGGTCCTCCGGTCCCGCGTCGACCTGTCCCCGATGCCGCCGCTGTGGCGGGCGGTGGCCGAGCGGGTCATCCACGCCACCGCCGACCTGGAGTACGCGGTGGACCTGGTGACCACCGAGGAGTCCCTCGCCCAGGGCTGGGCCGCGCTGCGCGCCGGGGCGCCGATCGTCACCGACGAGGGCATGGCCGCCGCCGGGATCAGCGCCCGCGAGGCGGTCTGCCACGCCGCCGACCCGGCCGCCGCCCGGATGGCGCGCGCCGCCGGCATCACCCGGTCGGCCGCGGCCGTCCGGCTGTCGTACTCGGAGGTGGGGCCGGGGGCGGTCTGGGTGGTCGGCTCCGCGCCCGAGGCCGTCTTCGAGATCATCGCCCGCCGGGTGAGCCCCGCCCTGGTGATCGGGATGCCGGTCGGATTCGTCGGCGCCTGCGAGGCCAAGGAGGCCCTGCGCGCGAGCGGGCTGCCGCAGCTCAGCAACGTCTCGGAGAAGGGCGGGTCGGCGGTCGCGGCCGCCGCCGTCAACGCGCTGCTCTACCACGAGGCGGAGCGGCCGTGACCGGGCCCGCCGAGATCGACCTGCGCCACCACGGCGACACCGAGGTCGGCGACGGCCTCGCCGACTTCGCCGTGAACGTCCGCACCGGCACGCCCCCCGCGTGGCTGGCCGAGCGGATCCGCGCGTCCGTCGACGACCTCGCCGCCTACCCCGACCCCCGCCCGGCCCGCAAGGCGGTCGCCGCACGGCACGGCAGGTCCGTCGAGGAGGTGCTGCTCACCGCCGGGGCCGCGGAGGCGTTCGTGCTGCTCGCCCGGGTGCTCGCCCCCCGCCGCGCCGTGGTGGTGCACCCCCAGTTCACCGAGCCGGAGGCGGCGCTGCGGGCCGCCGGGCACGAGGTGGAGCGGGTGATCCTGGAGGGCGACTTCACCCTCGGCCCGCGGGCGGTCCCGGACGGCGCCGACCTCGTCGTGATCGGCAATCCGACCAACCCGACCTCGGTCCTGCACCCGGCCGCCGCGCTCGCCGCCCTGGCCGCCCCCGGACGGACGGTCGTGGTCGATGAGGCGTTCATGGACTGCGTCCCGGGGGAACCGGAGAGCCTCGCCGCCCGGTTGCCCCCCGGAGTGGTGGTGATCCGCTCCCTGACCAAGACGTGGGGGCTCGCGGGGCTCCGCGCCGGGTACGTCCTGGCCGACCCCCACCTGATCGGACGGCTGGCGGAGGCGCAGCCGCTGTGGGCGGTGTCCACGCCCGCGCTCGCCGCCGTCGAGGCGTGCTCCACCCCCGAGGCCGTCGCCGAGGGCGAGGCGTGGGCCGTCGAGCTCGCCGCCGAACGCGACCGGCTGGCCGCGTTGCTGTCGGCACGCGGCCTGTACGTCGTGCCGGAAGCGCGCGCGTCGTTCGTGTGCGTCCGCCTGCCGGATGCCCTGGGCATCAGGGCCCTGCTCAGGCAGCGCGGCTACGCCGTCAGGCGCGGAGACACCTTCCCAGGGCTCGGCCCAGACTGGCTGCGGATCGCCGTGCGCGACCGTCCGTCCAATGACCGGCTCCTGGACGTGCTCGGCGAGCTGGGCATCTGACCCCCCGAAAGGACACCATGAACCTGATCGAGGAGACCGTCGCCTCCATCGCCCCCCTGGACGAGACGGCCGTACGGGACGCCCGCGACCTGCAAGCCCGGCTCACCAAGCCGCCCGGGTCCCTCGGCGTCCTTGAAGAGGTGTCGGTCCGCCTCGCCGGGCTGGCCGGGCAGTGCCCGCCGCCCCTGCCCGAGCCCGCCGCCGTCGCCGTGTTCGCCGCCGACCACGGCGTCCACGCCCAGGGCGTCACCCCGTGGCCGCAGGAGGTCACGGCGCAGATGGTGGCCAACTTCCTGGCGGGCGGCGCCGTCGTCAACGCGTTCGCCGCCCAGGTCGGCGCCGCCGTCACGGTCGTCGACATCGGCGTCGCCGCCGAGCTGGAGGAGGCCCCCGGCCTGCTCCGCCGCAAGATCGCGCCGGGCACCGCCGACATGACGGCCGGGCCCGCGATGACCGCCGGGCAGGCCCGGCGCGCCGTCGAGACGGGCATCGAGATCGCCCGTGACCTCCACGGGCAGGGCGCCCGGTGCCTGCTCACCGGCGACATGGGGATCGCCAACACCACCGCGTCCGCCGCGCTGATCGCCGCGTTCACCGGCCTGCCGCCCGAGCGGGTCACCGGCCGGGGGACCGGCATCGACGACGCCACCCACGCCCACAAGGTCGAGGTGGTGCGCGCCGCCCTCGACCGGCACGGCCTGCGGGAAGGGCACGGCAGGCCGCCGATGGAGGTCCTCGCGGCGGTCGGCGGGCTGGAGCACGCGGCGATCGCCGGGTTCGTCCTCGGCGCGGCGGCCCTGCGCGTCCCCGTCGTCCTCGACGGCGTGATCGCCGGAGCGGCCGCCCTGGCCGCCGCCGCGCTGTGCCCGGACGCCCTCGGCGCGTGCGTCGCCGGGCACCGCTCCGCCGAGCCCGGCCACGGCGCCGCCGTCGAGTTCCTCGGCCTGCGGCCGCTGGTCGACCTGGAGCTGCGGCTCGGCGAGGGGACCGGCGCCCTCCTGGCGCTGCCACTGGTCCAGGGCGCGGCGCGGGTCCTGCGCGAGGTCGCCACGTTCGACTCCGCCGGGGTGAGCGAGAAGGGCGCCGGGCGGCCGTAACGACGCGATCACGGAAGAAGTCACGCTCGGCTATCGAACGGGCGAGGCCCCTCTCCACGGACTCCCCGAGCCGAGTACCTTTGTTCCACAAAGAGAGCGTCCGCCACCCGCGTCCGAGAGATCCACCGTGCCCCCGTACCTGCTAGGCCTGCGACTCGGCGGGCGACGCGTCCTCGTCGTCGGCGGAGGGCGGGTCGCCCAGCGCCGCGTGCCCGCCCTGCTGGACGCGGGCGCCGAGGTGGTCCTCGTGTCCCCCGCGGTCACCGCCACCCTGGAGGGCCTCGCCGAGCGCGGCCGGATCACCTGGCACCGGCGGGGCTACCGGCGCGGCGACTGCGCGGGCGCCTGGCTGGTGCAGGCCGTCACCGACGACGCCAAGGTCAACGGCGACGTGGTGGCGGAGGCCGACGCCGCGCGCATCTGGTCCGTCCGGGCCGACGACGCCGAGTCCTCCCCGGCCTGGACGCCCGCCAGCGGGCACGCGGGCGACGCCACCGTCGGGGTGCTGCTCGGCGGCGACCCGCGCCGCGCCGCCGGCATCCGCGACGCGGTGGTGGAGGGCCTGCGCGACGGCGCCCTGGAGTCCCGGCACTCCCGGAGCAAGCCCGCGGGCGTCGCGCTCGTCGGCGGGGGCCCGGGCGACCCGGGCCTGATCACCGTGCGCGGGCGGCAGCTGCTCGCCATGGCCGACGTCGTCGTCGCCGACCGCCTCGCCCCCGGCGGGCTGCTGGACGAGCTCGCCGCCGACGTCGAGGTCGTCGACGCCGCCAAGATCCCCTACGGCCGGACGGTCACCCAGGACCGCATCAACGAGTCCCTGGTCGAGCACGCGCGGCGGGGCCGCTTCGTCGTCCGGCTCAAGGGCGGCGACCCGTTCGTGTTCGGGCGCGGCGGCGAGGAGGCCCTGTACTGCGCCCGCCACGGCGTCCCCGTCACGGTCGTCCCCGGCATCACCAGCGCGGTCGCCGTTCCGTCGGCCGCGGGCATCCCGGTCACCCACCGGGGCGTCGCGCAGGAGTTCCACGTCGTCTCCGCGCACGTCCCTCCCGGGCACCCCGACTCGACCGTCGACTGGGAGGCGCTGGCCCGCGCGAACGGCACGATCGTCCTGCTCATGGCGGTGGAGCGGATGGCGCTCATCGCGGCGGCCCTCATGCGCTATGGTCGGTCGTCCGGAACGCCGGTGGCCGTGGTGCAGGACGGCACCCTTCCCGGCCAGCGGGCGCTGACGGCGACGCTGGGCACGGTGGCCGACGAGATGGCCGCCGGAGATGTCCGGCCCCCGGCGATCGTGGTCGTGGGCGACGTGGTCAACGTGGCACGAGAGATCGACATGATTCGAGCGGACTTGGGACGGGATCCGTGACACCCCCCGCAGAGCAGAGCACGGTCCACGACGAGGAGGCCGGCGCCGGCTCGGGCTGGGCCGGCGAGCCCGCCCCCGACGAGGCCGCGGCGTCCGGCGAGACCACGGCGTCCGGCGAGACCACGGGCGACGAGGACGCGTCCGGGAAGGACCCGGAAGACCCCGGCGCGGCGGCCGGGGAGCAGACCTCCGAGAAGGGCGCTGCCGACGACGACGCGGCGCCCGAAGGCGAGGCCGCCGACGACGAGGCCGGAAGCGGCGAGAAGGCCGAGGCCAGGCCCAGGCGCGGACGGCGCCGCGCCCCCAAGGCCGGGGCGACCGTCAACCGCGCCGAACTGGTCCGCGCCCTGACCGCGCTGCGCGAACAGCTGGGCGCGTTCGACCTCCTGCTGGACGTCCCCGGCGTCGAACAGGCCCGCGAGGCCCGCGACGAACTGCGCGCCCAGCTCGTCGACTACGTCCTGCCGCGCGTCCAGGCGTCCGGCGCCCCCATGCTCGTGGTGCTCGGCGGCTCCACGGGCGCGGGCAAGTCCACCCTGGTCAACACGCTCGTCGGCGCCCGCGTCAGCGCGACCGGCGTGCTGCGCCCCACCACCAGCAGCCCGATCCTCGTCTGCCACCCCGACCACGTCCGGTGGTTCATGGAGGGGCCGATGCTGCCCGGCATGGGACGGGTCCGCGGCCCCGCGCCCGACGCCATCGCGGGCGACCAGCTGGTCATCATCGCCAGCGACGTCCTGCCGCCCGGCCTCGCCCTCCTCGACAGCCCCGACTTCGACTCCGTCTTCGAAGACCACTACGAGTTCGCGACCAAGCTGATGGCCGCCGCCGACCTGTGGCTGTGCGTCACCACCGCCGCCCGCTACGCCGACGCCCAGGTCTGGCAGATGCTCCAGCGCGCCAAGGAGAACGGCGCCACGATCGGCGTCGTGCTGTCGCGCGTCCCGCAGGGCGCGGGCGCCGGCGGCGGCGAGATCGTCGAGCACTTCGCCGAGATGCTGGACGAGCACGAGGTCGGCGACGCGCGCCGCTTCACCATCCCCGAGACCCGGATCGAGGAGAGCCGCCTCCCCGAGGAGACCGTCGAGGACATCCGCGACTGGCTGACCGGCGTCGCCGAGGACGCCGAGGACCGCGAGATCGTCGTCAGCGACACCCTCGCCGCCGTCCTGGACAGCTTCCGCACCCGCGTCCCCGAGCTCGCCCGGCAGGTCGAGGCGCAGGTCGAGCGGCGCACCGAGCTGGCCAGGGAGGTCGAGGCCGGGTACGGCACCGCCCTCGCCGAGCTGGACGAGGCCACCCGCAACGGCTCGCTGCTGCGCGGCGAGGTGCTGGCCCGCTGGCAGGACTTCGCCGGCACCGGCGACCTGCTGCGCGCCCTGCACGTCCAGCGGTCCCGGCGCGGCCGCGCCGCCAGCCGCCGCCACCGCAGCCCGGCCCGCGTGCGCGCCCTCAAGGCGGCGCTGCGCAGCGGCCTCGAATCGCTCATCATGGCGTCCGCCGAGCACGGCGCGGAGCAGGTCATGGCCCGCTGGCGCGAGCACCCGGCGGGCGCCCAGGTGCTCGCCGGCGCCGACGCCGGCCTCGGGCACGTCTCCCCGGAGCTGTCGCGGCGCGTCACCCGGGCCGTCAGCGCCTGGCAGGACCACGTCCAGGAGCTGATCCGCACCCAGGGCGTCACCAAGCGCTCCGTCGCGAAGCTGGTCTCGTTCGACACCGAGGCGGTCTCGCTCGTCCTGACGATCGGCCTGCTCGGGTACGGGACGTCCGACGTGGCCGTGGAGGGCGGCAACAGCGCCGTCCCGCAGCGGCTGCTGAAGGCCCTGTTCGGCGCCGAGTCCCTGCGCGGCATGGGCGCCAAGGCCCGCGCCGACCTGCGCAGCCGCATCGGGATGCTGTTCGACGAGGAGGCCATCCGCTTCGGGCAGGTGCTCGACTCCGCCGGCATCCCCGACGAGACCGTCCCCGTCCAGCTGTACCAGGCCACCTACAACCTCGAGGTTGCCCGATGACCACCTCGGCCATCCCCGCGAACTCCACGGCGGGAACCGGCGAGACCCCGCTCCCCGGCATGCCCGAAGCCGCTCCCCCCGCCGAGCCCGCCGGCCCACCCGGACTCGTCGAGCGCCTCGACGGGCTCGACCGGCTCGTCCAGGCCGGCCTCGGACGGCTCGACCAGCCCGTCCTGGACGACGCCGGAGCGCTGCTGCGGCGCGCCGGCCAGCGGCTGCGGCTGTCGGGCGACCACACCGTCGTCACCCTCGCGGGCGGCACGGGCAGCGGCAAGTCCTCCCTGTTCAACGCCATCTGCGGGCTCGAACTGTCGCCCACCGGGATGCGCCGCCCGATGACGTCGAAGGCCCACGCCTGCGTCTGGGGGCTGGACGGCGCGGGCCCCCTCCTCGACTGGCTCGACGTCGACAAGCGCCACCGCTACGCCCGCGCCAGCGCCCTCGACCTGGAGCGCGCCGAAGCCACCCTGCAGGGCCTCGTCCTGATCGACCTGCCCGACCACGACTCGATCCAGGCGATGCACCGCGCCGAGGTCGACCGGTTCGTCACCATCGCCGACCTGCTGGTCTGGGTCGTCGACCCGCAGAAGTACGCCGACGCCGCCCTGCACCGCAACTACATCGTCCCGTTCGCCCGGCACGCCGGCGTCACCCTGATCGTCCTCAACCAGGTCGACCGGCTCGCCCCCCACGAGATCGACGACTGCGTCGCCGACCTGCGCCGCCTGCTGGAGGCCGAGGGGCTCGCCGACCCGCGGATCGTCACCACCTCCGCGGTCGCCGAGGACGGCGTGCACGGCTTCCGCGACACCCTCGTCGAGACCGTCGCCGCCCGCCGCGCCCGCACCGAGCGGCTGACGGCCGACGTCGACCGCGCCGCCGAGCGGTTCACCGCCTACCGCTTCGACGCCGAACCGCCCGTCACGGTCGACGACGGCCGCAAGGCCGAGCTCCTGCAGTCCCTCACCGACGCCGCGGGCGCGCCCGCCGTCGCCGAGGCCATGGAGAGCGCCTACGAGCTGCGCGCCGCCGACTTCATCGGCTGGCCCGTCACCGCCATGGTCACCCGGCTGCGCTCGGACCCGCTGCGCCGGATGCGCCTCACCGAGCTCCGCGAGGAACTGCGCAACGCCTTCACCGGGCCGATCGGCGCCCAGCAGGGCGACGTGGACAACGCCCTCCAGAACGTCGCCGAGGGCGTCACCGCCGAGCTTCCGCCGCACTGGGGCCGCTCCGTCCGCGCCGCGGCCCGCTCCCACGCCGCCGAGATCCCCGAGGCGCTCGGCGAGTCCCTCAAGGAGGCCCTGCCCACGTTCAACGTGGTGCCGCGCTGGTGGTGGCTGGTCAAGACCTGGCAGTACTTCCTCGTCCTGGTCGCCGCCCTCAGCGTCGTGTGGATCGGCTTCCTCGTCGCCTACGGCCTGCTCGACCTCGGCGGCGACGACCCGGACGGCCTCATCGGCCAGGCGGGCCTGATCCCCTACGTCGCCATCCTGGTCGCCTGCACGCTCGGCATGGGCTGGCTCACCGCGTCCGCGTGCCGCAACATGGTCGCGCTGTCGTCCGCCAGGCACGGCGAGAAGATGGAGCAGCACATGCGCCAGGGCATCGAGCGCGTCGCCCGCGAGAAGGTGATCGTCCCCATCGAGGAGGACCTGGAGGTCTACGCCCGCTTCCGCCGGGACGTCGACGTCGCCCTCGGCCGCGGCTGAGTTATCCACAGTTCCGCGACCACGGGCGCCGCCCTGCGCGTCTGAGCCACCGTTGTCCTCGTACGCGAGACAACGGAGGACGCGATGAACGAGGCGCACGTCACCATCACCGGCTGGGTAGCGGCCGAGCCCCGCTACGCCGTGACGGCCAACGGCCACCCCTTCCTGTCGCTGCGGGTGGGCTGCACGCCCCGCCGCTTCGACCGGCAGACCGGCCAATGGCAGGACGACGATTCCCTGTACGTCACGGTCAACTGCTGGCGCGGCCTGGCCGACAACGTCAACGCGTCCGACCTCCAGCGCGGCACGCCGATCCTGGTCACCGGCCGCCTGCGCATCCGCCAGTACGAACGCGACGACCAGTGGCGCTTCTCCGCCGAGGTCGAGGCCACGACCCTGGGCCCCGACCTGACCCGCGGCACCGTCGACTACCGCCCCGCCCAACGCACCGGCCCCCTGACCGACGAAGACCGCCAACTGGCCCGCGACACCGCCGACCAATGGGCCCTGACCACCCCCACAGAAGAAGACGAACCCAAAGCCGCCTAACCCCGCCCACCGAGAGAACCCACCCGCCCCACTCGGCACCCCGAACGCCGCCCGGCTGTCAAAGAAGCGGCGACGCGCGGTTCGGGCTTTGGTGTGGGGTGGTGGGTTTTTGGCTCCTTGCTCCCGCTGTTTTGGGGTGGCTGGGTGGCGGCCAGGTGCGGCCAGTGCTCGGGGCGGCCCGGCTGGGGCCGGGGCGTGAGCCGGGTGTGGGAGTTGGAGGTGAGGCGAGAGTGTTCGGTGGGGGGATGTGGGCCGTGGGAGCGGTGAGCGCGCGCCCCCGGCGTTTTGGGTGGCTGCTTGCTGGTCAGATCCAGGAAACGCCGCGCATGGTGGTCCCCCTCAGGATGGTCGGGCTCCGCGGATCAGCGGGCCCGGATACCGGTGATCAGAACGGTCACCCGCATGTGCGTTCCCGAACGTACCTGTTTCACGCCCGTTCCGCACACGTTGCAACTATCGTGTTACACAACGTGATGCGCGTAAGGGGGAAGGATGACGGCAGTGCAGTCGTCCGCCGAGGACCGTGGTGGGGAGCTGGTCCGCAGGCCGAGGCGCAGGGCGCGACTTGGGCGTCGGTCCCTGCTCGCGGTCTACGTGCCGGTGGTCGTCGCCGTCCACCTGGGGCTGATCGTCGCGGGGCTGGTCGAGACCCCGTTCCGGGGCGACGATCTGATGACCTTCGGGGCGCTGCTGGCGTGCGGCGCCGTGTGCATCGAGGCGACGCGGAGGCTGGGGATGCCGGCGGGGGTCGCGCGCGACCTGCTGTCGGCCTGGTGGCTGCCGGTCGCGCTGCTGCTGCCGCCGGTGTACGCGCTGCTGGTCCCGGTGCCGATGCAGGCGCTGCTGCAGTTCCGCGTCCGGCGGACGCTGATCTACCGGCGGGCGGTCGTCGCCGCCGCGCTCGGGATCGCCGGGGCGTGCGCGTCGGTGGTGTTCCACCGGGTGGTGGCCGACCCGCTGCAGGGGGCGCCGCAGTGGGTCGTCGAGAGCTACCCGGGCATCCCGGCGGCCGTCGGCTGCGCGGCGCTGTTCACGGTGGTGAACGCGGCGATCGTCGCGGTCGCCGCGCATGCCGCCGATCCCGAGAGCCGGTGGCGGGACGTCCTGTGGACGCGCGAGAGCCTCCTGCTCGACACGGTGGAGCTCTGCGTCGGCATCCTGGTGGCGATCACGAGCGCCCTGTCGCTGGGCCTGCTCCTGCTGGCCCTTCCGCCGGTGATGCTCCTGCAGCGCAGCCTGATGCACCAGCAGCTCCAGGCGGCCGCGCGCACCGACGCCAAGACGGGCCTGCTCAACGCCGCCGCGTGGCAGCGCGAGGCCGACACCGAGCTCTCCCGGGCCCAGCGCACCCACGACGCCGTCGCGCTCCTCCTGATCGACATCGACCATTTCAAGCGCGTCAACGACACCCACGGCCACCTGGTCGGCGACCAGGTGCTGGTGGGGGTGGCGAGCACCCTGTGCCACCAGCTGCGCGACTACGACGTGGTGGGCCGCTTCGGGGGCGAGGAGTTCGTCGTCCTGCTGCCGGGCGCCGACACCGTGGAGGCCTGCCGCGTCGCCGAACGCCTCCGCGGACGGGTGCGCCGCCTCGCCGTCCCGGCCGAGGAGGGCACCGTCACCGTCACCGTCTCCGTGGGGGTGTCGCTGTTCCGCACCCATGGCCAGGACCTCCTGGAACTCATGACGGCGGCCGACCTGGCGCTCTACCGGGCGAAGTCCTCGGGGCGCGACCGGGTGTGCCTTCCCGCGCTGGAAGGCCCCAGGCCGTCCGGCAACTGAGGCGGCAACGCGAAAAACAGGTTCCAGGACCCCCTAGTCTTGACGATATGGCCGAGTACATCTACACGATGCAGCGTGTGCGCAAGGCACATGGCGACAAGGTCGTCCTTGACGACGTCACCCTGCATTTCCTTCCGGGTGCGAAGATCGGGGTCCTGGGACCCAACGGCACCGGCAAGTCGACGCTGCTGCGCATGATGGCCGGTCTGGAACAGCCCTCGAACGGCGACGCGCGCCTCATGCCCGGTTTCAGCGTGGGCATGCTGCAGCAGGAGCCGCCCCTGAACGAGGAGAAGGACGTCCTCGGGAACGTCCAGGAGGGCGTCGCCGAGACCAAGGCGATGCTCGACCGGTTCAACGAGATCGCCGAGCTGATGGCGACGGACTACTCCGACGCGCTGATGGAGGAGATGGGCAAGCTGCAGGAGCAGCTCGACCATCGCAACGCCTGGGACCTCGACAGCCAGCTCGACCAGGCGATGGACGCGCTGCGCTGCCCGCCCGGCGACGCCGAGGTGTCGAAGCTGTCGGGTGGCGAGCGCCGGCGCGTCGCGCTGTGCAAGCTGCTGCTGGAGGCGCCCGACCTGCTGCTGCTGGACGAGCCCACCAACCACCTGGACGCCGAGAGCGTCCAGTGGCTGGAGCAGTTCCTCGCCAAGTACGAGGGCACCGTCCTGGCCGTCACGCACGACCGGTACTTCCTCGACAACGTGGCGACCTGGATCCTGGAGCTCGACCGCGGCCGCTGCTACCCCTACGAGGGCAACTACTCCGTCTACCTGGAGAAGAAGGCCGAGCGGCTCAAGGTCGAGGGCAACAAGGACGCCAAGCGCAAGAAGCGCCTCCAGGACGAGCTGGAGTGGGTGCGCTCGAACCCCAAGGCCCGCCAGACCAAGAGCAAGGCCCGCCTTGAGCGGTACGAGGAGATGGCCGCCGAGGCCGACAAGTACCGCAAGCTCGACTTCGAGGAGATCCAGATCCCGCCGGGCCCGCGCCTGGGCAACACGGTGATCGTCGCCGACAAGCTGAACAAGGGCTTCGACGACCGGCTCCTGATGGACGGCCTGACGTTCAACCTGCCCCCGAACGGCATCGTCGGCGTCATCGGCCCGAACGGCGTCGGCAAGACCACGCTCTTCCGCATGATCGTCGGGGAGGAGCACCCGGACGCCGGCGACCTGCGGGTCGGCGAGACCGTCAAGATCTCCTACGTCGACCAGGGCCGCGGCGGCATCGACCCGAAGAAGACGGTGTGGGAGGTCGTCTCGGACGGCCTGGACCACATCAACGTCGGCCAGGTCGAGATGCCGTCCCGCGCGTACGTCGCGGCGTTCGGGTTCAAGGGCCCCGACCAGCAGAAGCCCTCCGGCGTCCTGTCCGGCGGCGAGCGCAACCGCCTCAACCTGGCGCTGACGCTCAAGCAGGGCGGCAACGTCCTGCTGCTGGACGAGCCGACCAACGACCTCGACACCGAGACCCTGTCCAGCCTGGAGAACGCCCTCCTGGAGTTCCCCGGGTGCGCTGTGATCACCTCGCACGACCGGTGGTTCCTCGACCGCATCGCCACGCACATCCTCGCGTGGGAGGAGGGCTCGAACTGGTTCTCGATCTGACCGCGGGGCCAGCGTGGCCGGCGTGACCGCGCGGCCTGTCGCAGGGCGCGGC
>NZ_JBEZJP010000201.1:0-13503 GCF_040653175.1 Actinomadura sp. NPDC048032 | reverse complement strand
GGGCGGGGCCCCCCGCGCGCCCCGCCCCCGCCGCGCCCCCCCCCGGGGGTGCGCGGCCGCCGGCGCGGGGGGGCGGGGCGCCCCGGCGGGGGGGGGCCCCCGCCCCCGGCCGGCCCGGGGGGCCCTCGGCCGTCACGCCTGCCCGCGGCCGGGGCGCGGATCAGGGCGGGGGCCAGGTGATGAGCGTGTGCCCCCAGGTCAGTCCCGCGCCGAACCCGGCGAGCAGCACCAGGTCGCCGGGGCCGATCCGGTGCGTCCGCACGGCGCGGTCGAGGGCGAAGGGGATGCTGGCGGCGCCGATGTTGCCGACCTCGTCCCCGACGATCGCCAGCTGCGCCGGGTCCAGCCCGGCGTCGGGGGCCAGCGCGGCGACCAGTCGCGGGTTGGGCTGGTGCGGGATGACCAGGGCCAGGTCGGCGGGCTTGACCCCGGCGGCCTCGGTCGCCTCGGCCACCAGCCGCGGGAAGATCGCGGTGATGAAGTCGCGGACGGCGCGGCCGTCCATGTGGATGGTGTGGCCGAGCGCGGCGAGGGTCTCGGCGGTGGCGGGCAGGCGGCTGCCGCCCGCGGGGATGAGCACGTCGTCCGCGCCCGAGCCGTCCGATCCGAGGGTGATGGGGCCGATGCCGTGCCCGGCCGGGGCGGGCCCGACGACCACGGCGGCGGCGCCGTCGCCGAACAGCGCGGCGGTGGCGCGGTCGCCGGGGTTGAGGAACCGCGAGTAGACCTCGACGCCGACGACCAGGGCGTAGGGGGGCGCGCCGCGCTGGGTGGCCAGCCAGCCGATCGCGGTCTGCAGCCCGAACACGAACCCGGTGCAGGCGGCGGAGATGTCGAACGCGGCGGCGCGGCGGGCGCCCAGCATCGTCTGCACGCGGCAGGCGGTGGACGGGGCGATCACGTCGGGCGTGGAGGTGCCGAGCACGATCAGGCCGAGGTCGGCGGCGTCCAGCCCGGCGGCCTCCAGCGCCCGGCGGGCGGCGGCCGCGGCCAGGTCGGAGGCGGCCTCGCCGGGGGCGACGACGTGCCGCCGCCTGATCCCGGTGCGGCGCTCGATCCAGTCCGGTTCCAGGCCGAGCGAGCGGGACAGGTCGGCGCTGTGAGCGACGTCGCGGGGCAGGTGGGCGCCGGTTCCGCGGATGGCCCACCCCCGCCCGCCGTCCCGCGCCGCTCCGCTGTGGTCCGCCCGGTCCGGCCGGTGCGCGTCGGGCACGGTCATGCGGGGCCTCTTCCCATCACCGGACTGGCGGTTGTCAGTCCCATCCCATAAGTGAATAATCCCATTTCAGGGTTTTGGTCCATAACTGAGAGCTAAGCGGCCGTTGGCTAAAAGGAAAAGGCAGCCTTCCTTCCAGGTAAGGAGACCCCGCGTGCCCGCACCCCGATTCCGCCCGGCCGAACAGCTCGAACCCGACGACGTCTGCGCCTTCCTGTTCCCCGGCACCGGCTCCGCCGGGGTCCCCGACCTGCCCGCCCTCGCCCGCACCGGCGCCGGCGCCGCCCGAGCCGTCGCCGACGTCCTGGACGCCGTCCAGGAGGGCCTTCCCCCCAAGGGCTGGCCGCGCCTGCGCACGATCCTCATGGACGATCCCGGCGGCTACCGGGAGGCCGCCCGCACCCCCGGCGTCGCCCAGCTCGCCGGGTACGCCGCGTCCGTGGCCGTCGACCGCGCCCTGCGCGCCCACGGCGTCCACCCCCGCTTCGCGGTCGGGCAGAGCTTCGGAGAGATCGCCGCGCTGGTGTGCGCGGGCGCGTTCTCCATCGCCGACGGCGCCCGCATGGGCGTGGCCGCCGTCGGCGTCCTGGCCCGGCACGGCGGGGGCGGCGGCATGGGGCTCCTGGAGGCCGGGGAGGACCGCACCCGCGCCTGCATCGACGCCGCCGGCGCGCCGGAGGTGGTCGTCGCGTGCCTGAACGCCCCGCAGGTCACGGTCGTGTCGGGACCCGACGGGCCCCTGGACGCCGTCCTGGACACCGCGCGCGGCCAGGGCGTGAACGCCGTGCGGCTCGCGGTGCCCTACCTGTCCCACCATCCCGCGATGGCCGGCGCCGACGAGGAGTGGTACGCGATGATCCGCGGCTTCCCACAGCGGCCCCTGGAGCTGACGGTCCACTCGCCGGTCCGCGGCCGCGCCTACCGCGACGACGACGACCTGCACCGCGCCATGGCCGACTGCATCGTCAAACCCGTCCGGCTGCCGGACTCCCTGCGCGCCGTCCACGCGGCGGGCGCGACGGTGTTCACCGAGGCCGGCGCGGGCAACGCGCTGTGCCAGTGCGCGCGGCTGACCCTGCCGGACGCGCGGACGATGGCGCCGCTGCGCGACCGCCCCCGCCACGGCCTGACCGGCAAGGCCGCCCCCGGCGTCACCCCCTCCGGCGAGCGAAAGGACCCCTCATGACCTCCGACGCCGACGCCCTGCGGCAGTTCGTGCACGGCTCCTCCCTCGACGCCAAGACGCGCGCGCGGCTGGAGGAGGCCGTCCCCGAGGAGTTCTTCACCGTCCCCGGCGGGCTCACCGCGCCCGACCGGCACGCGCTCACCTACGAGCGGCTGCGCCGCGCCGGGCTGGCCGCGCCGCCCGCCGGCGAGCTGCTGGCCGACCCGCCGGCCCTGTGCGCGCTGCTGGAGCGCGCCGCGATCGCCGACCCGCCGCTGTTCCACATGATGCTGCTGCACTACACGCTCGCGCTCGGCCCGGTCCTGCGGTTCGGCGCCGGGCAGGAGGAGACGCGGCCCCTGCGCGAGTCCCTGGAGTCGATGGACTCGTTCGGCACGCTGCTGATGACCGAGGTGGGACGCAGCAACAGCCATCTGTCGCCCCGCACCGTCGCCCGCCACGACCCCGCCACGGGCGGGTTCGTCCTCAGCACCCCCGACGCGCAGGCCGCCAAGTTCCCCACCAACACCGCCCATCCCGACCTGCCCAAGACCGCCGCCGTCTACGCCACCCTCGTCCACGGCGGCCAGGAGCGCGGCGTGTTCGTGTTCGCCGTGCCGCTGCGCGGACCCGGCGGCGCAGCCCCGCCCGGCGTGCGGATCATCCCGGCGCCCGAGACCACCGGGCTGCAGATCGACTACGCCGCCGTCCTGCTGGAGGACGTCCGCGTCCCCTACGGGGCGTGGCTGCGCGACGGCGCGGCCATCGGGCCCGACGGGGACTTCCACGACCCGCACGGTCCCGCGGCCGCCCGGCTCACCCGCTCGATGGGCATCGCCCCGCCGGTGTGGCGGGCGGTCGTGTCGGCCTCCGCCGCGATCACCCGGGCGGCCGCCGGGATGCTGCTGGCCCACTCGGCGGGCCGCTCCACCCTCGGCCGGCTGGCGCCGCGCCGCCCCCTGACCGACTACCGCAACCAGCAGGAGGCGGTGCTGGGGGCGCTGGCGTCCGCCTACGCCCTCACCGCCGTCGCCGCCCACGTCACCACCCCGCGGCCTCCGGACCACCCGGCGGTCGAGGCGGGGGACGCGGGCGAGGCCGGGGGGCCGGCGACCGCGTGGGCGCCGTGGTCGGCGGTCGACCGGGACCTGGCGCTTCTGAAGGCCGCCGCGACCGTCCAGGCGCAGGAGACGGTGTCGGCGTGCCGGGTGCACAGCGGCGCCCCCGGGTTCGCGGCCGTCGAGCGCCTCAACGCCTACCGGGGCCTGACGCACGCCTACCAGAACGCCGGCGGCGACAACCAGCTCATCCTCTACGACACCGCGCGCGCGATGGCCGACCGCGACCGCTACGTCCCGCCCGAACCCGAGCTCGGGCCGCCCGACGACGGCGACCTGGACTCTCCGCGCGTGTGGCTGTTCCTGGCGCGCGACGCCGAGCGCCGCCTGCGCGACCGGCTCGCCGGACGGGTCCAGGCCGCCCTGCGCGACGGGCAGGACGCCTTCACCGCCTGGAACGGCAACCTGGCGCTGGCGGAGCGGACCGCCACCGCCTGCGCCGACCGGATCATCCTGGAGATCCTCGCCTCGGCCGCCGGCGCCGGGCCGCGGGCGCTCGGGCCCGTCCTGCGCCTGCACGCGCTGGACCGGCTGGAACGCCGCGCCGCCGTCCTGCTCAACGAGGGGGTCGTCCCGCCGGGGATCCTGGACGAGCTGGGGGCCGCGCGGCGCCGCGCCTGCGACGAGCTGGCGGCCCGCGCGGCGGAGCTGGCCGCCGCGTTCGACCTGCCCGCCCCGGTCACCGCGCCCGCCGCGTTCCTGGCCTGAAGGGGCACATCCGGGAAGAAACGGCACGCCACGCCGCGAATTCGCCAAGGAGGCGGGGGAACCGGCGCAAGGTGGCTACCGTTCTCGTTAGACATACCGCACGCGGGTGGTGGCACCCGCAGCCGATACGGAGGTAGACACAGTGGGAGTCAGTCTGAGCAAGGGCGGCAACGTCTCGCTGACCAAGGAGGCCCCCGGACTGACCGCCGTCGTGGTTGGTCTGGGGTGGGACGTGCGGACCACGACCGGCACCGACTTCGACCTGGACGCCAGCGCCCTGCTGTGCTCGGCGGAGAACAAGGTCCTGTCGGACCAGCACTTCGTGTTCTTCAACAACCTCAAGAGCCCCGACGGTTCGGTCGAGCACACCGGCGACAACCTCACCGGTGAGGGCGAGGGCGACGACGAGGCGATCAAGGTGAACCTGAGCGCCGTCCCCGCCGAGATCGCCAAGATCGTGTTCCCGGTCTCGATCTACGACGCCGACAAGCGCCAGCAGAGCTTCGGGCAGGTCCGCAACGCCTTCATCCGCGTGGTGAACCAGGCCGACAACAGCGAGATCGCGCGCTACGACCTGTCGGAGGACGCCTCGACCGAGACCGCGATGGTGTTCGGCGAGCTGTACCGCAACGGCGCCGAGTGGAAGTTCCGCGCGGTGGGCCAGGGCTACGCCTCGGGCCTGTCGGGCATCGCGTCCGACTTCGGGGTGAACGTCTGACCTCAGCGCACGTGGACGGGGCGCCCCCATGGCCGGGGGCGCCCCGTCGCGCGTCCGGGGCCGGCGCCCGCGTGCGCGCCCGTCAGCCGGCGGGGACGACGGCGAGGGCCTCGATCTCCACCAGCAGGTCGTCGCGGACCAGGCGCGACACCTCGACCAGCGACGCGGCGGGCGCGACGCCCTCGGGGACGAACTCGGCGCGCACGGCGCGCACGACCGGGGCGCCGCCGGCGTCGCGCAGGAAGTAGCCGAGCCGCACGACGTGCTCCCAGCGGGCGCCGGCGGCGGTGAGCGCGGTCTCCAGGTTGGCGAACACCTGCCGGGTCTGGGCCTCCAGGTCGCCGGGGCCGACCAGGTTCCCCGCCGAGTCCAGCGCGATCTGGCCGCTGATCACCACGAGCCGGCCGGGCACGTCGACGGACACGGCGTGGCTGTATCCGGGCCCGGGCGCGAGGCCCGGGGCGTCGATCTGGCGGTGGGCTGGGCCGGGTTCGTCGCTCATCACAAGATCACGATACCGGGGGGCGGCCGAGCAGCTCCTCCCGCAGCCGCGTCTTGAGGATCTTGCCGCCGGGGTTGCGGGGCAGTCCCTGCTCGCGGAACCACACGTGCGCGGGCACCTTGAACGCGGCGATCCGCCCGCCCAGGAACTCCCGCAGGTCGCGCTCGGACACCGCCGCGCCGGGGCGCGGCACGACGACCGCGCCGACCTCCTCGCCGAGCACCTGGTGCGGGACGCCGATCACGGCGCAGTCGGCGACGGCGGGATGCTCGTAGAGGGCGGCCTCGACCTCGGCGCAGTAGATGTTCTCCCCGCCGCGGATCAGCATGTCCTTGGCGCGGTCGACGATGTAGACGAACCCGTCGTCGTCCAGGCGGGCCAGGTCGCCGCTGTGGAACCAGCCGTCCGTGAACGCGGCCGCGGTCGCCTCGGGCCTGTTCCAGTAGCCCTTGATGACGTTGGGCCCCTTGATGAGCAGCTCGCCGACCTCGCCGGCCGGCAGCTCCTCCCCGGCGGGCCCCACGACCTTGACGTCGCAGACCGCGACGGGCGGGCCGACGCTGTCGGGCCGCTCCAGGTAGTTCACGCCGCCGTTGTAGGTGGTGACCGAGGAGGTCTCGGTGAGGCCGTAGCCGTTGCCGGGCATCCGCTCGGGCAGCCGCTCCCTGATCTTGTCGACGAGGGCGGGCGCGGCCGGCGCGCCGCCGTAGCTGACGCCGGTGAGGCTGGAGGTGTCGAACTCGGCGAAGTCGGGGGAGGTCAGGACCTGCCAGGCCATCGTCGGCACGCCGCCGAACCCGGTGACCCGCTCCCGCTCGATCAGCTCCAGCGCCCTGCGGACGTCCCACTTGTACATCAGCACCACCGTGCCGCCCTGCAGGGCGCTGGACACCAGCACCGAGTGGCAGCCGGTGGCGTGGAAGAACGGGACGCTCAGCAGCGTCACGCGCGGCTGCGGCGCCGCGAGCTCCTCGACCGTGCGGCCGGCGCGCACGCCCGCCGACATGACCCCGTAGGCGAGGCTGACGGGGTTGCCGGCGATGTTGCGGTGCGTGCCGAGGGCGCCCTTGGGCCGGCCGGTGGTGCCGGAGGTGTAGAAGATCGTCGCCTCGTCCTCGGGGTCGAGAGGAACGTCGGGCAGGGGTGCCTCGGGCGGGGACGTTTCGGAGGACGCCGCGGTGCCCGGGACGCCGGCGGCGTCCTCGAACGCCTCCGCTCCCGGGGGCAGGGCGCCGTCCGCGCGCGCGACCAGGCACGCCACGCCCAGGTCCGGCAGCACGCCGGCGAGCCGCTCGGCGCGCTCGGCGTCGGCGACCAGGACCTTGGCGCCGCTGTCGGCCAGCCCGTACTCCAGCTCCGCGGCGCTCCACCAGGCGTTGAGCGGGACCACGACGGCCCCGGCGACGGCGGCGCCGAAGAACGCCACCGACCACTCGGGGTAGTTGCGCATGGCGATCGCGACCCGGTCGCCCTTGGCGATCCCGTACCGGTCGGCGAGCGTCCGCGCGAACGCGGCCGCCCGCGCGTGGTGCTCGGCGAAGGTGAGCCGGTCGTCCCCGTAGACCAGGAAGTCCTTGTCGCCGTGGAGGCGGGAGATCTCCAGGACGTCGCGCAGGGTGGGCGGGGCGTTCTTCCACACGCGGGTCCGCACGCCGCGGATCCGCGCCTCGGCCATCTCGAACGGCTGCCCCGGCGCCGTCATCGCCGCCCTGACCTCGGCGACGCCCGCCAGCGGCCGCCCGGTGTCCTGCACGTCCCGGTCCTGGACATCCCGGTTCTGCACGTCGCGCCTCCCGCGGGGTGGGCGCACCGCCGGGCGGCCCGTCCGCCGAACACGATTCGGTGCGCCGTGTCCGAAAATGTATGGTCCGTGTCACACACAGGTCAACGCCCCGGCGCCGCGGGGCCCGGAGGAGACCGGTCCGGGCCGAGGGTCCCGAGGAAGATCCCTGCCTGCGACAATGGGGGCATGACCGAGCGCAAGCCGATCGAGTACTGGTTGTCGGACATGGACGGCGTCCTGGTGCACGAGGGCCGTCCCGTCCCCGGCGCGGAGGAGTTCGTCCGCCGCCTGGCGGCGTCCGGAAAGCCGTTCCTCATCCTGACCAACAACTCGATCTACACCCGGCGGGACCTGTCGGCCCGCCTGGCGGCGGCCGGGCTGGTCGTCCCGCCCGAGGCGATCTGGACCTCGGCGCTGGCCACCGCCCGGTTCCTGGCCGACCAGCGGCCCGAGGGGTCGGCCTACGTGATCGGGGAGGCGGGCCTGACGACGGCGCTGCACGAGGCGGACTTCGTCCTCACCGACATCGACCCCGACTACGTGGTGCTCGGCGAGACCCGCACCTACAGCTTCTCCCAGATCACCCGCGCGATCCGGCTGATCGAGGGCGGCGCCCGGTTCGTGGCGACCAACCCCGACCCGATCGGCCCGTCCCCGGAGGGCTCGCTGCCGGCGTGCGGCGCCGTCGCCGCGATGATCACCCGGGCGACGGGCGTGGAGCCCTACTTCGTCGGCAAGCCGAACCCGCTGATGATGCGCACGGCGCTGAACGTGGTCGGCGGGCACAGCGAGAGCACCGCGATGATCGGCGACCGGATGGACACCGACATCGTCGCCGGGGTCGAGGCCGGGCTGGAGACGATCCTGGTGCTGACGGGCGTCACCCGCAAGGACGAGATCGCCCGGTTCCCGTTCCGCCCGCACCGCGTCGTGGCGTCCATCGCCGACCTCATCGA
The DNA here is from genome assembly GCF_040653175.1 of Actinomadura sp. NPDC048032. Taxonomy (NCBI): domain Bacteria; kingdom Bacillati; phylum Actinomycetota; class Actinomycetes; order Streptosporangiales; family Thermomonosporaceae; genus Actinomadura; species Actinomadura sp. NPDC048032. The sequence continues at coordinate 5,337 of NZ_JBEZJP010000201.1, read as the reverse complement.
GCTGGTCTGACCCGCGTCCGCGCCCGGCCGCGGCGCGGCCGGGCGGGAACGTAGACTCGCAGGCGCCATGCGCACGATCAGACAGGGCGGCTCGGCGGAGCTGGAGGTTCGCAGGTCCCGGTTCGTCTGCACGCTCGCCCGCGTCGCCGACGAGGCGGAGGCGACGGCGTTCATCGCCGGGCACCGGCGCGCGCACCGCGACGCCACCCACAACTGCACCGCCTACGTCGTCGGCGAGCGCGGCGAGATCACCAAGAGCGGCGACGACGGCGAGCCGGCCGGGACGGCGGGGATCCCGATGCTGGAGGTGCTGGTGCGGCGCGGGCTGACCGGCACCGCCGCCGTCGTCACCCGCCACTTCGGCGGAGTGAAGCTCGGCGCGGGCGGTCTGGCGCGCGCCTACGGGCAGGCGGTCGCCGGCGCCCTGGACGCCGTCGGGGTCGTGGAGCTGCGCCCGGTGGTGACGGTCACCGTCGGCGTGGACCACGCGCTGGCGGGGCGGTTCCTGGGCGACCTGCACGCCCGCGGCCACCAGCCCGGCGACGTCCGCTACGGGGCGGACGTGCAGGCCGACGTGGCGGTGCCCGTCCCGGACCTGGAGGCGTTCGAGGCGTGGGCCGCCGAGGTCACCGCCGGGCGGGCCCGGACGAGGCGCGGCGCGCCCGGTCACGTCGAGGTGCCCGTCCCCTGACCGGGCCCGGGCGGCTCAGGCGGCGAGGAACTCCTCCAGGGCCGGGGCGAGCGCGGCGGGGTCGACGTCGTGGGTCTGGCCGTCCAGGGTGCGGTGCGTCCCGGCGGGCAGGAGCGCGGCGGTGCGGCGCGCGATGTCGCGCATCCAGGCGGGGCTGTCGCCGCCGTCCAGCACCAGGGCCGGGACGGAGACGCCCGCGAGCAGGTCGTGCGGCAGCTCGGCGCCCGTGGCGGCGTCGTCCATGACCGCCGAGTCGTAGGCGAGGGTGGGCGCGAGCTCCTCAAGCGCGGGCCACATCGGCGCGCCCCGCATCTGGCGGACCATGTCCTCCGGCATGCCGACGGCGGTCATGAACAGGGCGAGGGCGTCCCCGGGGCGCCCGTCGGCGAGCATGCCGGTCAGCTCGGTGTTGTAGGCGCGGGCGCGGGTGAGGCGGTCGTCGTGGGCGGGGTTGAAGGGCGGCTCGAACAGCGCGAGCCGGGTGATGGGCAGGCCGTGCGCGGCGGCGCGCAGCGCCAGGACGGCGCCGGACGACATCCCGTAAACCGCGGCGGACCCGCCGGCGGCCTCGATGACGGCGGCCAGGTCCTCGATCTCGCGTTCGACGGCGTAGGGCGGGGTGTCGCCGCTGTCGCCGCGCCCCCGGCGGTCGTAGGTGAGGACGGTGCGGTGCGGGGCCAGCAGCCCGGCGAGCGCCGCGCCGGAGCCGCGGTCGTTGAGGGCGCCGCCGACATGGATCAGGGCGGGTCCCTCGCCGGTCCGGTCGATGGCGATGCGGGTGCCGTCCTTGGAGTGCGTGATGTCCATGAAGGGTTCCTTCCCAGGTGGCCGCCTTTGCGCGGTCCGCTGCGCGTGGTCGTTGACCGGCGGGCAGGATCTCGCACAATGTCGAGAATGGGTATCTCACACCGGCTCAGCGCGTTGCGCGGAGCGCCGCCGCCGCGGGACGGGGGGCCGTGCGCCGGGCGGGAGGGCCGGTGACGGGGGCGGTCGCGGGGCTGGGGCCGGGCGTGGTGGCGGGGCTGGTGCTGCTGGCGGTCGCGGCGGGGATCGGGATCACGGCGGTCGGGCCGGGCGGGGTGCTGGTCACCGCGGGGCTGTTCGCGTTGACGCCGCTGTCGCCGGCGCAGGTGGCGGGCACGGCGCTGGTCACCAACGTCGCGACGGGCGTGCTGGGCACGGCGGTGTACACGCGGTCGGGGCAGCTGCGCGAGCCGGCGGCGCGGCGGGCGGCGGTGCTGCTGTGCGGGGGCGCGGTGGTCGGGGCGCCGGTGGGGGTGCTGCTGAACGGGCTGGTGACGGGCCGGGCGTTCGGCGTGCTGCTGGGGGCGCTGGTGGCGGTGACGGCGGTGCTGGTGCTGGTGCGGCGTCCCGGAGGCCGGGGGCCTGCGGCGGACGGTCCGGGGCAGGCGGTGACCGCGGCTGTGGGTGCGGGGGTGGCGGCGGCGGGCGCGATGTTCGGGGTCGGGGGGCCGATGCTGTGCGTGCCGCTGCTGGTGGCGCTGGGGGTGCCGGTGCTGTCGGCGCTGGCCGCGGCGCAGGCCCAGTCGGTGGTGATCGCCGGTGCCGGGACGGTCGGGTACCTCGCGGCGGGCGCGGTCGACTGGCCGCTGGCGGCGCTGGTGGGCGTCCCGGAGCTGGCGGGGGTCCTGGCGGGGTGGGTGATCGCCCGGGCGGTGCCGGCGGGGGCGCTGAAGGGGGCGCTGGTGGTGAGCCTGCTGGCGCTGGCCCCGTACGTGGCGCTGCGCGGCTGAGCCGCCTCGCGGGCGGCGCGGGCGGGCGGGTGCCGGTCAGGTGCGGGCGCGCAGGCGGCGGAGCATGCGGGCGTCGGTGAATCCGACGGCGCGGGCGGCGGCGTCGGTGGTGGCGCCCTGCCCGATGAGGTGCTCGGCGCGTTCGAGCCGCAGTTCCTGCTGGTAGCGCAGCGGGGTCAGGCCGGTGGCGGCGGTGAAGCGGCGGGTGAGGGTGCGTTCGCTGACGCCGGCCTCGGCGGCCAGGACGTGCAGGGGCAGGGGGCCGGCGTAGTGGGCGTCGATGTGGTCCTGGGCGCGGTGGACGGCGTCGCTGACGTGGGCGCGGTGCCGCAGCAGGGCGCTGGCCTGGGGTTCGTCGCCGTTGCGGCGCGCGTACACGACCATGGCGCGGGCGGTGCGGGCGGCGGCGCCGGGGCCGTGCCGGGAGGCGACCAGGTGCAGGGCGAGGTCGATGCCGGAGGCGATGCCGGCGGAGGTGACGACGCGGCCGTCGGTGACGTACAGCACGTCGCGCACGACGGTGGCGCGCGGGTGGCGGCGGGCCAGGGCGTCCTGGAGCTCGTGGTGGGTGGTGCAGCGGCGCCCGTCCAGCAGTCCGGCGTGGGCGAGGGCGAAGGCTCCGGCGCAGACGCTGGCGACGGTGCCGCCCGCGGCGTGGTGGGCGGCCAGGCGGCGGGCGGCGCGGGCGGAGACGGGCGGGGCGTGGGGTTCGCCGTCGCCCCAGCGCCATCCGGGGACCAGGACGATGTCGGCCGCGGTGAGGTCGGGCCATGCGGTGGGGGCCTGGAGGGCGACGCCCTGCGCGGTGGGCACGGTCGCGGGCACGGTCGCGGGCGCGGCGGCGGAGGGGGGCGCGGTCTCCGGCTCGTCCCCGGGGGCGGTGCGGTCGGCGACGTAGGCGAGCCGGTAGGGCAGGCCGGCGTCGGCGGCGGTGCCGAACACCTGGGCGGGCCCGGCCAGGTCGAGCAGGTGCAGGCCGGGGACGAGCAGGAAGACGACGCGGGTCACGATCCGGTCAGCCTACCGGGGCGGGTGCGAGGTCGTCGAGCGAGGCGATCGCGGCGAACCGTCCGGCCAGGGCGTACTCGGTGCGGGCGATGATCTGGTCGGTGGGCAGGGTGGCGGGATCGGCGAGGATCTCGGCCAGGGGGCGGCCGGGCGGGGCGTCGCGGTGCTCGATGGGGAAGGTGGCGGTGGCGTCGGTGACGAAGGCGACGCGGTAGCCGAGGTCGGCGGCCAGGCGTGCGGTGGTCTCGCAGCACTGCTCGGTCTGGATGCCGCAGACGGTGACCTCGCCGACGCCGCGTTCGGTGAGCAGCTGCTGCAGGCCGGTGGTGGTGAAGGCGTTGCGGGAGGTCTTGGTCATGACGGGCTCGCCGGGCTCGGGCGCCAGGCCGTCCATGAGGCGCACGTGGCCGAGCGCGGGGTCGAAGGGGTTCCCGGTGCCGGGTTCGGCGTGCAGGATCCACACGACCAGGTCGCCCGCGGCGCGGGCGGCGGCGGCCAGGCGCGCGGCGCGGGCGGCGATGTCGGGCGCCGAGACCGCCGCCCAGTTGGGGCGGCGGCGGAAGGACTCTTGGACGTCGATGACGAGGAGCGCTCGGTTCATGGGTCGATCCTGGCCGGGCGCGGCGGCGCCCGACAGGCGTCATCGCGACGGGAAGCGGAACGATCCGGTCAGCACGACGGACGGCGGCGGCGTAAAGGATCTCGGGCGGGGGAGGGAGGGGACGTTCTGGGCGGGAATCCCCCGAGGTGAGGGGGTCTGTACGAGTGAGGGGGACTCGGCATGGGCGGAGGCGTCGGGGGGCACGCGCCGGGGGTCAGTCTCGGGGTGGAGGAGGAGTTCCTGCTGGTGGACCCGGGGTCGGGGGAGTGCGTCGGCCACGCCGAGGACGTCCTGGAATGGGCCGGGCCGCACCGGTGGCGGGCCTCGGGTGGGTCGTTCCACACCGAGTTGCTGGGGTCGCAGGTGGAGGCGGTCACGGGGGTGTGCCACGACCTGGCGGGCCTGCGCGCGCAGCTGCGGTACGGGCGGGCGCGGCTGGCGGAGGCGGCGCGGGAGCGCGGCGCGCTGCTGGTGGCGGCGGGGACGCCGGTGCTGGGCGGCCGCCCGCCGCCGGCGGCGTGGGGCGAGCGGTTCGCCGCGATCGTGTCCGCCTACGGCGACGTGGTCGAGGACTACCAGGCGTGCGGCTGCCATGTGCACGTCGGCGTCCCGGACCGGGAGGCGGCGGTGGCGGTGGTGAACCATCTGCGGCCGTGGCTGCCGGTGCTGGTCGCGCTGGCGGCCAACTCCCCGTTCGACCGCGGGCGCCCCACCCGCTACGCGGCGCGCCGGATGATGGAGATGGCGCGGTTCCCCGGGGCGGGCGTGCCGCCGTGGTCGGCGTCGGCGGCCGACTACGACGCGCGGGTCGCGGCGCTGGTGGAGTCGGGCGCGCTGGTGGACGGGGCGATGACGTTCTGGCTGGCGCGGCCGTCGCCGCGGTGGCCGACGGTGGAGGTGCGGGCGGGGGACGCGGCGGCGACCGCGGACGAGGCGGTGCTGCAGGCCGCGCTGGTGCGGGGCCTGGTGGCCGCCGCGCTGGCGGATCTGGCGGCGGGCCGCGAGGCGCCGCGGGTGGACGGGCAGGTGTGCGCGGCGGCGCTGTGGAACGCGGCCCGGCACGGTCTGGACGGGGCGATGGTGGACCCGGTGTCGCACCGTGCCGTCCCGGTGCGGCGGCTGCTGGACGGACTCGTCGCCCGCGCGGCCCCGGCGCTGGAGGAGGCCGGCGACCTGGACGCGGTGTCCAGACTGGTGGAGGGCGTGCGCCGCGCGGGGACGGGAGCGGAGCGGCAGCGCCGCGCGGCCCGGCGGGGCGGGCCGCGCGCGGTGGTGGACATGCT